>JAUVPO010000066.1 GCA_030598625.1 Deferribacteres bacterium
CCTCCTTATAATATAATTTATAGATACCTTATAAAGAATATACGATAAATGCAAGCCGAAATGCCCAGGAACATGACTACGAGGTTTCCTTCAGCAGGTCCACCACCAGCCGGTAAGCTACGCCGACCGCCGGAAAGCAGACCGTCTTGGGTATATCAGAGCCCATGAGCTGCTTGATCCCCTCCGGCGTGCTCAGATCCACCCCCGTCAATTCGCGGCAGTTGATGGTCTCCATCTCGGCCTCGAATCGGCGACGAAACTCCTGCGCCACCGCCAAAGTACGGAGCATTTCCTCCATGGTGTCACCCCGCTCCTTCTTTAGGCCTATAGCCATCACGGCACCGGAGACGGCACCGCAGACGGCACCCGTGTTGCCGATCCCGCCGGCAAAGCAAGAGGCGATCCGGGGAATGATCTCGTTCTCAATATCGAATTCCTGGCACACGGCCAGCAGTACGGCCTCCGATCAAGTGTAACCTTGCTCCATGATTTGCGTGGCCCGGTTTTGCTCCATTTTTCTTCCTCCTTTTTTTTGTTCTCATGTATGATGACTTAATATCTGAATTAGTTGCAACCAGGTATTGAATTTTCTCATTTTTTAATGACACATAACAAGTTATTCCATAGTTTCTGAGTATCTCCCAAAAGATACCTTATATCTCAGGCAATTAACAAACTTTTTATAGTTTTTGAGTAATCTGCTAACTATATATCATGAATATTGTAATGATATGCAGTGTGTCGGGAATCCTTCTGTAAAAAGATTCCGGACGAGCCGGAATGACAGAAAAAGACATTTTATAAACAGCCACTAAGTAGTTTATGATTCTTGACAACATCCGTATTGAATAGATAGTGTAATGTGTTATATGGGTGGTAGAATAACGCACTCAATAAGTAAACATCGGGATGCAGACATGAGAAGTGTATGAACGTCATTTTTAAGTTAAACTTGCGGACCATTTCTTCAGTCATTATATTCACCTTGACAGCAATAGTTGTCCCCGGAATATTGCCTGCAGCGGATATAAATTGCAGTCAGTTTGCCGCTTTGAGATCAGAACCGCTATCAATGGATATTACTTCCGGAGATACTCTTTTTATTGAGCCGGAACCTCTCAGGGGACGTTTTTTAGTGGCGACCCGAAGACTTAAAGGTTCTTTCTTTTCAAAAACAGTTATTTTTCTGTTAAATCACAACGATCAGAAATCAACGGGTATAGTAATTAACCGCCCGTCACATATAATTCTCTCCACTGCTTTTCCCGATATAAAAGAACTTCAAAATAATAACGACACGGTCTATACAGGTGGTCCTGTTGGATTGAACGGTTTTTTAATCCTTATCCAATCAGACGGCAAACCCGAGGGATCACAATCCTTAACAGGCAATCTGCATGTAGGTATGAACATTGAAACATTAAAATACATATATGACCAATCAGGACCAGATGAAAAAGTAAGGGTCTTTTTCGGATATGCCGGATGGGGGCCGGGCCAGTTGATGAGTGAAGTGGAAAACGGGTCCTGGCACGTGATGACCGGAGATACTGGACTTATCTTTGATAATAATTCTGACGGATTATGGGACAAGTTCATGCAAATGAAGACGCATAAGTCTAAAAAACAAAAAGAACAAGACATCAAGTAACAAGATCCAGGAAGTGGCTTTAAGCATAAGTTCCAGCATCTGTTAATCGTTGCTAAAATTGGAAAGAACTTGCAGGGATAATGAATAAGAAAAAAATAGTAGAAGAGCGAATTAGAGATTCAGAGAGCAACGGGAAAATATCTTGCTCAACACTAAGGAAAATCGCGGAAGAAGCTGATACATCTTACAAAATGGCCGGAATAATAGCGGACAGAATGAAAATTAAAATAGTAAAATGTGACCTGGGCTGTTTCTGAACCGCAAGGACACAGCAGCGCGCCTCTCCCGCGCTTATCAAAGCACTCTGTCCGGATGTGTATAGATATTTAACCGCTTCCCTCTCATAAAACCGATCATTGTGATGCCCCGTTTCTCAGCTATGTTTATGGCAAGGGCTGTCGGGGCCGCACGGCTGACAACTATGGGAATACTCCATCTGGCACACTTGGCAGCCATTTCTGAAGACAGCCTGCCGCTGACAAGTATGATCTTGTCCTGCAAGGAAATTTGTTCGAGCACGCAGTAACCGATGACCTTATCAACGGCATTATGCCTGCCTATGTCTTCACCGCAAACAATAATATGGTCCCCGTCTGAAATAGCGGCGCTGTGAATGCAGCCCGTTATATTATACAGGTCGGACTTTGTCTGAAACTTCCGGAAAAGGTCTCTTAATTTATCCTTTTCTATCTTTGTAACGGCCTGAACAGGATCTTCATTCAAAGGCCGCTCAAAGGTCATCCCTCCCACACATCCTGAAGTTATCGCCCCGCCTTCAAGATGGACCTCGCCCTCGACAGGCACATCAACAACAATTTCCTCATCATATTGGATGGACATGCGTTCGGCACACCAGCCGCCGTTCACAATGCCCTCGGTCGTCAGGAAACCTGCCACGAGTTCTCTGATCATTATTGGACTGCAATACATTTTAAGCGCTTCCTTCCCGTTGATCAGAATCCGGAGCCGCCTTTCCTCGGCAACAGCATCTTCAACCACACTATTGTGGGATTCGGTGATCTTGGTGATTATTTTCTTTTTGTAACCTTTCATGAAAAATTATTCCTTATTTTTATATTGTTATTTTGATTTTTGTATTTTACTATTGTTCGTACATCTCTTTCCCCATATCGCTCACATCATATCCGCCGAGGGACAAGACAGAGTCTCTGAATTCATTGTCAGATGTAATAATATTAAGGAGCGACTGTATCATGGGTGTATCGAAAAGTTCATTTCTTATAACGAGGTCATACCTTTCATTTGCAACCGGGACAAACTCAAGGTCAAGCGCAATAGCTGCTGTGAGAATACCCATGCCCGTGTCGGCAGCGCCTGAGGCAACTGTTGAAGCAACGCCCATATGCGTGAACTCTTCCTTATCATACCCTTTAACATTTTGCTTATTAATCCCCTTCTCTTTCAGAGACTTGTCAGTTAATAACCTCGTGCCGGAACCTGGTTGTCTGTTGATAAAGACAATGTCATCTCTTGTCAGGTCACTGATATCTTTAATATTTTTTGTATTACCCTTACGCACTATTAATCCCTGTTGTCTGTAAACAAGATTGATGACCTTCAGTGAAATATCTTTCAGCAGTCTTTGAATAAATGGGATATTATATTCACCTTTTTGTTCGTCAAGGAGGTGTGTGCCGGCTATATGCGCTTCTTTCTTCTTTACGGCCATTAAACCGCCCATTGAGCCGACGTGGGCCGAGGACAGGCTGTAAGACGGACATCGCTTTTTGAGAAAATTGGCGAGTACGTCAAGGGTATTATCATGGCTGCCGATACAGACAAGTGTATTTTTGATCTCATTCTTTGATCTTATCAATGTCACATCAACTTCGGAATCAGGGGCTATCCCTTCACTCAAGGCGGGAATCCGGATTATACCGTCCGCCCGCTGAAGTGTCATAAGGGCGCCTGCCCCTCTGCCTACGGGCGTTGCGATGAGATTGCCACCGACCTTGCCGACTTTAACCCGAAGAAACTCCTCCTGACCGAGAGATGAGGATGCGGGCCTCGACAGTTTTGCCTTTAATATTTCCGGCTTTTCAGGCTCTATCCCCAGGAGATGATATATGAGAGGTTTGCCGAACAGTTCAAAGGTCATAAATGCCGCTACAGGATATCCGGGAAGGCCTATAACAGGTTTGTCATTTATCACTCCAAGCAGTACGGGTTTACCGGGTTTAATGCTTATTCCGTGAACAAGGACTCTCCCGATGTCATCTACTGCATTAGGCGTAAAGTCCCTGGTTCCCGCGGATGCACCTGCCAGCACAACGGTAACGTCACTAATATTTGCAGAAAGCATAATTCTTTGTTTCAGGGCTTCTTTGTTGTCTGAAACAACATCGGTTCTGTTGTAATCTCCACCCCATTGATTAATCAGGTTCCCGATCATATAACTGTTTGAGTCAATAATGTTTCCAGCCTTAAGAGGAGTCCCCGGTTCAACAACTTCATTGCCGGTGGGTATTATCGTTACAAATGGCCTTCTTCTGACTTTGATTTCATAATTTCCGCCGGAAAGCATCGCGCCGATATCAACGGGTCTGATGACATGGTTTTCCGGAAGTATCAGCTCTGTCTGTACTATGTCCTCTCCGACCGATCTCACATGTTTATATGGAGTGGTTGGTGAGATTATCTCAATACAATCTCCTGTCAGATTAACATCCTCAACCATTATCACTGCGTTGAAGCCTCCAGGAAGGGGATCGCCGGTATTGACTGGAACGGTCTGTTCATGCAGTTTCAACTGAACAGGAGCTGTCTCTGACGCGCCGAAGGTCTCATGAAACCTGACAGCATAGCCGTCCATGGCAGAGGCATGATAAAATGGAGACGAAATATTTGCCTGTACGGCCTTTGCCGTTACCCTTCCGAGCGAATCGATAACAGCTATATCTTCACTCTCCAGTGGCTTAAGGGTCTCTACAAACTCAAACCACACTTTATTCGCCTCTTCAAGGCTCGTATTTGTCTGGTAAATTCTTCTGGTGAAAAACAAACAACCTCCTAAAAAGGATTCAAGGGGCCCCTTATTTAAACAACCTCACTTCTACCTCTTCCCCTTCATAGACGCCTGATTTATTCATCGGGACTATAACTATGCCGTCTGCCTTGACGAGGGTACTTACAAGACCGGATTTCCCCAGTATGGGCACGGCCCAGAGCGCCCCGTTCCTCTTCTCTACAGAAACCCTCACATGTTCCTCCCTCCCTATTGAAGAAGAAAGGTTTCTGCTGAAAAGGGCTTTAAATGTTCGTCTCAACGGGATATGAGGACAATGTTTTTCTCCCGACATTTTCATTACAAGAGGCTCAACGAATGTTTCAAAGCTCACTGTTATCGCAGCCGGATGACCCGGCAGGCCGAATACAGGGACCCCTTTGACTATACCGCCAATCAAGGGTTTGCCGGGCTTCATTGCAATCCCGTGGAAAAGAACTCCCGGACTGCCGAGCTTATCAATGACCCTTGATGTATAATCTTTTGTACCTACGGAGCTTCCCCCTGTAATAAGCACCATGTCCGATTCAGTGACAGACTCTTCCACAACACTTAGCAATCTGTCGAAATCGTCTTTTATTATCCCCTTCTTTACAGGGACCGCATTAAGGGCAAGTATCAGTCCCGCGAGATTATATGAATTGATGTCCCTCACCTCTCCGGCAGATAAAGGTTTATCAGGAGGCACTACTTCATCCCCGGTCCCTATTATCGCGACAACCGGACGACTGAACACTTTGACTTCAAGAATTCCCAGCCCTGCAAGGGCCCCGATGTCCTGCGGCCTGAGTCTCTGTCCGCGTTTCAACACAACCTCACCCTTTTTCACGTCCTCATCTGCAAGGATTACATTTTCATTGGGAGATACCGTCTTCATTATCTCGACCATTTTGTCATCAATGATATTCGTGTATTCGAACATGACGACTGAATCAGCTCCTCCGGGAAGCATTCCTCCGGTCGGAATCCGGACTGTTTCTCCCCTTTGCATTGAAATTCCGGGATCTTCTCCCATCAGAACCTGGCCCTTTACTTCAAGATAAACAGGCATGGTATCCGACGCACCAAAAGTATCAGCAGAATTAACAGCATACCCATCCATGGTTGAGCGGTTAAATCCCGGCAGGTTTTCGGGAGAAATGATATCTTCTGATAAAACCCGTCCGTATACTCCTTCTATGAATATTGATTCGATTTCAGGTTGTTTTATGTCTTGATGCAGAAGGAGGTCCAGCGCCTCATCTACTTTTAATGCCTCTTCTCTTCCCAGCAGGTCTTTCATTTTTACAGGTCATCCCTCATTTCTTAAAATCACGATCACTTTATTCAATCTTGATTCATCTTAATTATCCCCACCGGGTTGGGTGAGTTTCTCTTAAATCCCTTTTCCTGCATAACAATGTCCAGAGGCACACTCATAATATCGAGTGAATCAATTGAATGCTCAGCTGTCATTGAACCTTCAAATGTCTTGAAATAGCTCATGCATTTTCCACATGTATCGGCCCTCATACCTTCTTCTCCCTCAAGGGTGATTATAGTTATGTCCTGGGGGTTTTCGGTCAGGCAGCAGGGACAACCTATCCTCATAAAATGACCCTGACTGCCGCAAAAGGAACAGAAATACTTCCTCTGTGATTCCTTTTCGATTACAGAAAGGGACGGCGTTGAACCGCACACAGGACATCTGCCGTCCTGCCAGAACATATCGTCCACATTGACAGCGTTCTTCATGGACTTAAAAAAAGGCCTGCTCATAATATAAAGAAGCTGGCGCTCTTCTTCCGGCATGGTCTCATTTTCGTGAACAAGATGCATAAAGTCAATTTTTCCGGAACGCATTGCATCTTCAAGCTCGCCCAGTTCTCCGGGATTAAATTCCAGGCTTTTTGATAATGCATCTATAACTGAACGTGTATCTTCTTTTGTATAATGATGCATCCCTTCAACGGGACTGTATTTGTTCTGCAGGCTAACCGCTAATTCAAAATCATTAATCTTTTCATACAACTCTTCCACTTCTTTTAAATAGGGGGACAATTTAATACTCATGGCACCTCCGGCATTTTGACTATGACCAGATCTCCCGTTAATGCTTCTCTCAGAAAAGATTCCAGTGCACGTTTTTCTTCATCCGTTAAATGTAAGGGTTTCAGCAAGGGTGTTTTATTCGGATCATTACCGCCGCCTTTATTGAAAAATTCAATTGCCTCTTTCAGTGTATCAAAAACACCGTTATGCATATAGGGACCTGTCAGACTTATCTCTCTCAAGGTCTGGGTCTTGAACGCCTTCCAGTCCCTCCGGTCTTTTGTGACCAGATATCTTCCAGGGTCTTCGGAAAGGGTCCTGTATGCCGTATATCCCGATACCTTCGCCGTAAACCTGCGTGTCGCGGAGACCCTCGGATCATTTACAACCGACGGATTCTCCGGAACACCAATATTATAAAACTTATTGTCCGTCAGGTTCGGCCCATTGTGGCAGGCAATACAATTACCTTTCCCCGTGAAAATATCGTATCCCTTTTTCTGGACCTGGGTCAGGGCGTCTTTATTGCCCTGAAGGTATTTATCGAGAGGAGAGTCCTTTGAGATTATGGTCTTCTGAAACGCCGCGAGCGCCATACCCACCCTTTCTCTTGTAATCTCTCCTCCAAACACATCCTGAAAGGCAGCAACATATTCGGGCACTTCCTTCAGTTCCTCTTCCAGGTAATCAAGGTTCTGATTCATCTCAAAGGCGCTCATTATCGGGAACAGCGCCTGCTCCTCCATATTGACCGCCCGGCCGTCCCAGAAAAAGGCTTTATTATATGCAAGGTTTATAATTGCAGGGGCATTGCGCCAGTTTCTTGTAGTCGGGTAACTGAGGGATATGGGAAGCGCATCGGAATATCCTGTTTCAGGATTATGGCATGTTGCGCATGCCATTGTACCGTCACCTGACAATCTCCTGTCGAAAAAGAGCTTCTTCCCCAACTCCACTTTTTCAGGTGTTGCGGGATTTTCCGGGAAAATCGGTAAAGGCGGCAAGGATTCCAGGTTTTCCGCGTCCGCGTAAAAAGATATGCACATTAAAATCAATGCAATAAAGAAAAGAAAAGATAATATTTGAAGTACTGCTTTTATTGATTTCCGTAACTTCGGATTCTTATGTTCAACTGTCTTAATCATTAAAAACCTCCGCTGATTATTGGGCCAATCCGTCCAGCTCCCTATCAATAATAATCTTGAAACTCTCATAAGGTCTGTTGCCCACGGCCTTTATGCCGTTTATAAAAAAAGCAGGCGTACTGTAAAGGTCAAGGTCCTTTGCCAGCTGCACATCCTTTTTAATCCTTTTTAAATGACGCATTCCGTTAAGGTCCTTTTTAAATTCTTTCATATTAAGTCCGAGTTCTCTTGCGTAGCCAATCAGGCTTTGTTTGTCGAGTCTGGGGAACCTCTCGTGAATAAGCCAGTGCATCTCCCAAAATTTGCCCTGGTCCCGCGCTGCAAGTGTCGCCTCGGCGGAAATAAAGGCAAAGTCTCTGTATTTGTAAGGATAATGTTTTATCACAAACCTCACTTTTCCCTCATAGTCTTCAAGTATTCTTCTCACGGTCGGACCGACCCCGTTGCAGTGAGGTCACTGATAATCAATGAATTCTATTATTGTGACCGCCGCATTCTTAGGGCCCCGGGAGGGGGAATCTGCAACCGGAATGTCGTATCGATTTTCAGCGGCATAAATTAAAAATGGAACAATTAAAACAAGTCCTGCAACAAAGAATTTATTGAAAATATTCATTTAATACCACTAACTCTGTGGAATTATTATCTATCCCCCCTACATCCCACTTTTCCAAAAGGGAAATTATAACCCCCTCTTTGGAAAAGTGGAGTCAGGGGAGATTTTCTAATTGTATCTCTGCTTCGTTTCAGGAAATAGTATATTGTCAATAAACAAAAACGGGAGGAACTGTTTTCAGTCCCTCCCCGTTGATTCGAACTACTCAGCACCTATCTCTTTCACCCACTTTGAATGCTTTTTTCTGGCCCAGTAAAGCGGGACATTACCTCTGGTCATAATCCTGAAGGTCCCGGGATTAGCCGCCGTTGCCATATAAA
>JAUVPO010000073.1 GCA_030598625.1 Deferribacteres bacterium
CTTTTTAGTATCCTTTAAAGACGCAATTTTTATGGCTGCCGGCGTGGTGGAATGGCAGACGCGCCGGACTCAAAATCCGGTGGGCTTCGGCCCGTGTGGGTTCAACTCCCACCGCCGGCACCATATTTTACTACTCACTATTTAATGTTTTTAAGGAATGAGCACGTCCACTTCCCCTTACAATACAGTCAGTAACTACCCTCTAACATTATCTTATGATGCAAGGTTACAGTCATGAATCCTTATGTGCAACCTCGTGGCATGCCAATCCTCTCTTATGCTGGTTTTGAATCGGTTTCCAGCCGGCGATATTTCTTTCTGTTATTAAAACTTGTAATGTATGGTTCATTGATAATAATTTCAAACAAATAAATTAAAATAAGGTTGCCATGTTTAGACGTTATGAATTTAAATCATTGGAAATCTTTTTAGATTAAGTAATATATTAATTATAAGATTTAAAGGTGATACTTAATGGAAAAGGCAAAGATATTGGTTGTTGAAGATGAAGATATAATGGCTGAACATATACAAATGCGATTACACAGTTATGGATACGTTGTGCCGTTAGTTGTAGCTACAGGAGAGGACGCTATAAAAAAAGTTGATGAGGACAATTTTGATCTGGTGTTGATGGATATCGGTTTACGTGGAGAAATGAGCGGCATTGATGCAGCAGTCCGGATACGCTCGAGATATGATATCCCTATTATATTTCTCACGTCTAATATAGATGAAAAAATAATGGAACGTGCAAAGTTAACAGAACCATTTGGATATTTAATCAAACCAATTAGAGAAAGAGAGTTGCACAGTACTATCAAGATGGCTCTGTATAAAAACCGTATGGAGAAGAAATTAAGAGAAAACGAAAAAGAATTAAAAAGGCACAGGAACCACCTTCAGGAACTCGTAAAAGAGCAAACAACTGAGCTGACAAAGACCAATGAACAACTTCAACTCGAAATTGCCGAGCATAAGCAGGCTGAAGAGAGGAAGTCTCAGCTTCTTGAGGAAGTAGAAAGAATTAATCAAAGATTAAGGGACTTTGTTTATATAGCTTCACACCATCTGAAATCACCGCTTCGTGGAATCGGTGCACTGGCAAACTGGATATCTACTGATTATACAGATAAGTTAGATAAAGTCGGCAAAGAGCATTTAGAGTTGCTTGTAAGGAGAGTAGATAGAATGGATGCCATAATTGACGGCATTCTGTACTATTTGAAGGTTGAACGTATCGAAAAGGCAAATGTAAATATAAATGAAATAGTGACAGAAGTAATAGACATGATTGCTCCGCCAGAACATATTAAAATTACAGTTAAAAATGAATTGCCTTCAATATTATGCGAGAAGAAACATATTATAGAGGTCTTTCAGAATTTATTAAGCAATGCCGTTAACTATATGGATAAACCAGAAGGGATTATCAAGATCGACTGTGTTGAAGATAACGGTTATTGGAAGTTTTGCGTTTCAGATAACGGGCCAGGTATTGAGGAAAAATATTTTAAAAAGATTTTTCAGATATTCCAGATATTATCAGCTATTGATGGACAAGAAAACACCGGTTTGGGCCTTGCACTCGTAAAAAAGACCGTTACAATGTATGGAGGGAAGGTTTGGGTTGAATCTGAAGTTGGTCATGGGAGTACATTTTTTTTTACACTACCAAAAGAACAAAAGACAATTAGTTAATCACATCAGTATATGTAAGCGCTTGCCCGCCTTTTTTGAAATCAAACAGTTCTTTTATAATGACGGCTTGTTATGATTCCGGTTTTTCTCTATATTCTAACGCAGTAAAAAAATTCAAGAAAAAAAGGGGATTGTACGATAAATAAGAGGATGCTGAAAATAAAAGGATGCTGACACATGTTAGGGGACATGGCTGAAGTTAAAAGATTGGGCTCTTTTAGGTGAGATACTCTCTTTTAAAATCAGTGTCAGCATCCTTTGTAAAATTACATTTCAAGAATAAATCAAAGCGGGGAGAGAAGTCAAGAACCTGATCGGACATTAAAAGTTTTTTTTAAGAAGATAAAGACCGTTTTTGCTTAAGTTATTTGAAAAATATCCGTTAAGCAACATTAGGAGGATTAATTATGAATGTGCCTTTTTGTATTGGAAGATGCGGTGTCTGTCCATATTACGAGTCGTGTCAAATGATTAACTTGCATATTACAGAAGAGGAATAATCATAGCTCAATAAAAAGCCTCTCTCAACTGCCCCTTGATATAAATTCGGATATTTATTATTATCACGGTGTTGGAAGTCTTAGTCGTAAGAGTTGATTTTTCCGTAAATTCCAATGATGTCCGGATTGTAATTATAAATAAATGAGAAAATTCAAGACAATTTATTTGATACTTTTTTTAATAACTGTCTCTATATTATTTTCCCCTTTGAACGCAAATCATGCCGAGGGGTTCAGCCCCTGGCCGGTTGATGGTATTACCGGAAAAAACGCCCCTGACTTTACATTAAAAGATATATCAGGAAAAGATATCCGCCTTTCATCATTTAAAGGAAGCCCTGTCCTTTTGAATTTCTGGGCCACGTGGTGTCCATATTGCAGAAAAGAGAGGGCGGAACTTGATTCACTTTATAAGGAATTCAGGGACAGTGGGCTGATTATTATATCGGTTGCTACGGACAAGTCAGTCCAGACTGTAAAGAGATTTATTGAAAAATCACCCGCTGATTATATAGTTCTTACTGATAAAGATGGAGAGACGGCATCAACATATCATGTAAGCGGGCTGCCAACGTCGTTTCTGATAGATCGCGACGGTAAAATCAGGAATAAATTTGTAGGCTTCAGAGAGTGGACCGGCAGTGGTTCGAAAAAACTAATTAATGATATTGTCAAGAAATAGTCCGTTCTTGACAAAAAATACTCCTATGTTTAGAATTTCACACACCTTAATTAAACCATAGAAACCTGTTCTATCAAAATTCGTTAAGGAGGAAAAAATGAATTCCGGAGATGTCAAATATCATAAAGAGCATACATGGGTTAAAATCTCAGGGAATAAAGCTACAGTTGGAATTACAGATTACGCGCAGGAATCACTTGGAGATATTGTGTATGTTGATATACCTGAACTGGAATCCAGTGTTGAGGCCGGAACCGAACTGACTCAAATAGAGTCAACAAAGGCCACATCGTCGGTAATAAGTCCTGTAAGTGGAACGGTTATAGAATTTAATGAAGAGTTAACTGATTCACCCGAGACAATCAATGAATCCCCGTATGACAAGGGTTGGATAGCTGTTATTGAGGTAGAAGATGATTCAGAACTTGGTAATCTGATGGATGATTCTGAATATGACAAATATATTGAAGAAGAGGCAAAGTAAATAATGAAACTTACAGTCCTGGGTGCCGGACCGGGCGGTTATGTTGCCGCCATTAAGGCTGCTCAGCTTGGCGCTGAAGTTACTGTCATAGAAGAAAGCGAAGTAGGCGGCACATGTCTTAACCGGGGATGTATACCGACCAAAACACTTATAGCGTCGGCAGAGGCCCTGCATAAAACAAAAAACGCGCACAGCTTCGGATTAGACCTTGATGGAAACGTTTCTCCGAATATTCAGAAGATTGTCGAGAGAAAAAACAAGGTCGTAGGAATACAGGTTAAAGGCATACGCGGTCTTTTTAAATCATGGGGCGTAAGACTCATAGAAGGCCGGGGGATTATTGCTAATCCCAAAAAAATAAGTGTGACCCTCAAGGACGGTTCAAAAGAAGAAGTTGATACGGATAAAATTATCATTGCCACCGGTTCAAGGCCGGCCCAGATACCCGTATTCCCTTTTGACGGCAAAAAAATCTTATCCAGTGATAATGCAATAAATCCTGATACAATTCCCGAAAGTCTGCTTATTGTCGGGGCAGGGGTAATAGGGTGTGAGTTTGCTTTTATTTATAAAGAATTCGGATCTGACGTGACAATGGTGGAGATGATGCCGCGCGCTGTATCAACAGAAGATGAAGAAATCTCATCGCTTCTTGAAAGAGAATTAAAGAAAAATAAAATTAAGCTTCTGACAGATACAAGTGTTGAAAAGGTTGATATAAAAGACAAAGGTGTCTCTGCTCAGCTTTCCGGCGGTAAAGACATAGAGGCCGAAAAGGTCTTAGTATCTATTGGGAGAGCGATAAATAGTGAAAATATCGGTCTTGAACAGGTTGGCGTTAATAAGGGTCCTCGCGGAGAAATTATCGTTGACAGCGGAATGCAGACAAATATAGAGGGAATTTATGCCATTGGCGATGTTGTGGGCGGCATTATGCTTGCCCATCTTGCGTCAAAGGAGGGAATCGTTGCCGTAGAAAACGCGATGGGCGGAAACTCTGAAGTAAATTATGATGTTGTGCCTGCCGCTATTTTCACAAGTCCCGAGATAGGTTCCGTCGGGTTGAGAGAAAACCAGGCTGTTGAAAAAGGCCTTAAATACAATGTCGGCAGGTTTCATTTCAGGGCGCTTGGAAAGGCGCATGCAATGGGAGAGATAGCCGGTCTTTTCAAGATCATCGCGGACAAAGAGACCGATAAAATACTTGGCGCGCACATAATAGGTCCGCATGCTTCTGATTTGATACATGAAGTTGCCCTGGCAATGGAAAAAGGACTTACTGTGAAGGATATTGCGCATACCATCCACGCACACCCGACACTTTCAGAAGGTATAATGGAGGCTGCGGAGGATGTACATGACTCAGCAATCCATGCACCCAAGAAGCAATAAATCACATTAAAATAATACTTTCAACTTATTGATATTAAACAATATTATGTCTTGTTGAAAATATACCATTCTTATGTCAACGAGGGAAGTAAAAGCAGGTAATGTAAAGATTGGCGGGAAAAATCCTCTTGCCTTTATCGCGGGGCCATGCGTCATAGAAAATGAAGAATCAGTCCTGAGGACCGCAGAGAAACTTAAAAAATATTCCGAAAGCCAAAGCATCCCTCTGATATTTAAAAGTTCTTACGACAAGGCTAACAGGACATCGGTTAATTCCTTTAGAGGCCCTGGGATTGAAGAAGGCCTGGAAATACTCAGCAAGGTCAGGGCAGTCACAGGCCTCCCGGTACTTTCAGATGTCCACTCGGTAAGTGAAGCTAAACAGGCGGCAGAAGTGCTTGATGTCCTGCAGATCCCTGCGTTCTTATCAAGACAGACAGATATAATACTCGCAGCCGCCCGTACCGGAAAACCGGTTAATATCAAAAAAGGCCAGTTTCTGGCGCCCGGTGATGTGAAAAACATAATCGACAAGGCGTTATCAACCGGCAATAAAGATATAATCATAACTGAAAGAGGTGTGTCTTTCGGATATAATAATCTTGTAGTCGATCTGCGTTCAATACCTATCATACAGAGCTATGGATTCCCTGTGGTCTATGACGCAACACACAGTGTTCAACTGCCTGGAGGAAGGGGGAACAGTTCCGGAGGTCAGAGAGAGTTTATCGCCCCGCTTTCCAGGGCAGCTGTATCTGCCGGCTGTGACGCTGTTTTTATGGAGGTGCATGAAGACCCTGACAAGGCCCCCTGCGATGGGCCGAACATGCTGAAACTTGACGAATTTTTTGTTTTGGCAGAGCAGTTGGTGGAACTTGGCCGTCTGGTGAGAGGATGGCAATAATGGAAATGAAAGATGATAAATCAAAAGACGTTATTGAGCAGGCAAAAAATATTCTAAGGATTGAAGCAGAGGCGGTAGAAGCGCTTATTGACCGGATAAATGAAACCTTTATCCATGCCGTTGATATCCTGTATTCATGCTGCGGCAAGGTCGTTGTTACGGGAATGGGAAAGTCCGGACTTATCGGCAAAAAAATAGCGTCTACTCTGGCTTCAACAGGAACACCGGCCTATTTTCTCAATCCCGCGGAAGGCAGCCACGGCGACATTGGTATGGTCACAAAGGACGATGTGGCGCTTACGATTTCAAACAGCGGTGAAACAGATGAGATCATCAGGATACTCCCTACTATGAAACGACTTGATATAAAGATCATATCCATGACCGGAAATCCTGAATCGGTCCTCGCAAAGTCATCCGACATTTCTCTTGATGTTTCAGTCAGGGATGAAGCGTGTCCAATGGGACTTGCCCCCACATCTTCTACAACAGCCGCCCTTGCAATGGGTGATGCCCTGGCAATAACATTGCTGAACAAAAGGGGGTTTACTGAAGAAGATTTTGCGATCTTTCATCCCGGGGGAAATCTCGGCCGCAGACTGCTTTTGACTGTAGAAGATCTTATGCATACAGGGAATTCTATACCATATGTAACTCTTGATACTCTCATGAAGGATGCAATAATAAAAATTTCATCAGGGAGACTTGGAATTGCGGTAGTGACGGAAAGCGATTCCAGGTTATGCGGTGTGATAACAGACGGTGATTTACGAAGGGGGCTCGAAAAATGGGGCGAGGGTTTCTTTTCCCTTAAAGCCGGAAATGTCATGACTCATAAGCCCAAAACAATTACAAAAAAAACTCTTGCTGCAAAGGCAGTAGCTTTAATGGAAAAATATACGATAACTGTCCTTGTCATTGCCGACGATGAAAACAATATAGAAGGCATAATTCACTTGCATGACCTGCTGAAAGCGGGCATTGTATGATTTGTTAAATGAAAAAGGAAATTAAGGAAAAGGCCAGGAAGATTAAACTGCTCATCCTCGATGTTGATGGTGTTATGACTGACGGAAGCATTATCCTCGATAATGAGGGGAACGAATTAAAAAGGTTTCATGTAAGGGACGGTCACGGCATAAAGATGCTGCAGAGAGCCGGAATAAAGGTTGGAATTATTACCGGCAGGAAATCAAAGGTTGTTGCTCTGAGGGCAAAAGAACTCGGCATTACGGAAGTTTATCAAAAGATTTTCAAAAAGTCGGAAGTTTATGAAGACCTTTTAAAAAAATATAAATTAAAAGATGAAAATGTCGCTTTTATGGGTGATGATGTTGTTGACCGGGAACTGTTTAAAAGGGCCGTTCTTTCAGCTGCGCCCGCAGATGCAGAAGAAGAAGCAAAAAAATGGGCTGATCTTGTAACAGTCAGGGGCGGAGGCAGGGGAGCTGTAAGAGAGTTTATTGATCTGATATTGAAATCATCGGAACTATGGGAAAAGGTTTCAGGGGAAACACTTGATTAACTTGCCCACGGTCATTACGTTCAGCAGGATACTGATAATCCTTCCTTTTATTTTAGTTGCTTCATCGAATCCGTTTCTTGGAGCAATCCTCTTTGCGGTTGCATCATTAACAGACCTTCTTGACGGATATATTGCGCGGAGGTCAAAACAGGTCACGAAGTTAGGCATACTCCTTGATCCGATCGCGGACAAACTTTTAGTTATATCCGCCCTGATAGTTCTCGTTGATATGGAACTAATAGCTGCATGGATAGCCATAATTATCATAGCCAGGGAATTTATCGTTACGGGTTTGAGAGTTGTGGCCCTGACAAAAGATATTGTAATCCCCGCGGAGATGGGCGGCAAGTTAAAAGTGACCGCTCAGATAACTTCAGTTATTGTCCTGTTGATAGATAAGACTTTTATCGGTAGATACTTAAACAACTTAGGGGTCCCATTAGACTTGCACGCCGTGGGGATTATGTTTATCTGGATTGCCGTGATTCTTGGAGTTATATCGGGTATTCAGTATTTCATTCTGTTTTGGAAACGGATATGATAAACGCCGCCCTTTCACTCAGTCCTGTATTATATGTTCTTGTTCCGGCCGCATTTCTCCTTGGCTCCGTTCCTTTCGGTATTCTGTTTACGAGGAAGATGGATATAGACCTGAGAAGTACGGGCAGTAAAAATATCGGCGCCACAAATGTCTTAAGGAGCGCAGGGAAAAAGCCTGCACTCCTGACCTTGTCATGCGATATTTTAAAAGGCGCAATTCCTGTTCTGATATGCAAATTTGCTGTCGATAATTTAAGCGCGGAAGATCCGGTCCTCATTCATACGGCGTGGGATTTATGGGGCGGGATTACAGGATTTTCTGTTGTTGCCGGTCACATATTTTCAGTATTTCTGTCATTTAAAGGTGGCAAGGGAGTAGCAACAGGACTTGGTGTGATAGCTGTGTACAGTCCCGTATCATTAGCAATTCTTCTTGTTATCTGGATTACAGTTGCTATAATAACAAAATATTCTTCGCTTGCAGCAATCGTTGCTTTCATTTCATTGCCGTTTGTTCTTGCTTTCCTGGACGCGTCGGCAATCAGGATTGCCTTTGGAGCGCTGCTTGCCGTGTTAATCGTATACAGACACAGATCAAACATGAAGAACATTCTATCGGGCCGGGAATCGAAGATAGGGGCTAAAAACTGACAGATGACAGTTGAGCTGAATACATGAAACGCGCGGTGGTCCTTTTAAGCGGCGGTATTGATTCAACAACGACCCTGTCCGTTGCAAAGGACGATGGCTATGAAGTTTATGCCCTGAGTTTTGATTATGGAC
>JAUVPO010000084.1 GCA_030598625.1 Deferribacteres bacterium
AGCCTGCCTGATAGTGTGCGCTGGGTGATTAAGGATTCGCGGGTCAGCTCATCAAGAATCTTTAGAGTGATATCATTATCAGAGTTCCTGTCAATCTTGTTCATGTCATGAACAAGATAATGGATTTAGTCGTTTTTTGTCAAGAGACCCATCACCCGCTTGGATAAAAACTGAGACAATGCGGTCTCTTGTTTCAATATGTTCATTTATTCTCAGCTCGCGCCTTCACTGTTAACAACCACCTTGACCGTCTTAAATAAAATAACAATGTCCAGCCAGAGGTTCCAGTTCCTCACATACCATGAGTCAAGGTTAATTCTGTAATCATAACTGGTATTGCTTCTGCCGCTTACCTGCCACAGGCCCGTAACGCCGGGCCGCACGCCGAAACAAAGATTCGCCTGGTCCTTATAATACCTGTCAATCTCCATTTTCGTTACCGGCCTCGGCCCCACGAGACTCATGTCGCCCAACAGTACATTAAATACTTGCGGCAGTTCGTCAAGAGAGGTCTTTCTTAAAAACCTGCCGATTCTTGTGATCCGGGGATCACTATTAAGCTTCCAGTGATGGTCCCACTCGTTTCTTGCTTCCTCATTGTTTTTCAAAAGGACATCAAGCCTTGCGCCGGCGTCATTGTACATGGTCCTGAATTTATAGCACCTGAATGGCCTGTCATTTTTCCCCCTTCGTTCCTGTGAAAATATTGCGGGCCCTTTTGAATTAATCTTTATAAGTGCGGCGATTATGGCCATCGGCAGGAAAAGAACCGCGAACAGCGCTAAGCTGAGAACGAGGTCAAAGAGCCTTTTTATGAAAATATTTACGGGTTGCGCGAGATTGTTCCTGACTTCAAGACCGATTGCCTGCTCCTGGAAAAAGTGCTGGAGGTTCGTACCCAGCACGGTCAACCCGAAGAGGTCGGGAATGAGGAGGATATTCCGGGCCTTATGCTGCAGATTGTTTACAAGAGAAATAAACTTCTTCTTCCCGCACCCCGGCATGGCTATTACAACATCGTCTATTCCGCATCTGCCTATATATTTTTGCGCTTTATTTACGCCGCCGTGTATTTTGACCCCTTTGATCCTTTTTCCTATTTTTTCCGGGTCGTCATCAAGGAACCCGACAACATTCAAACCAAGGTTTTTGTCTTTCCTCAGCGCGTTAAAGATAAGTTCACCTGTCTTCCCTGCGCCGAGTATTAGCACCTTGCTTTTAAGCAACCCTGTCTTCATGAAGAGCTTCTTGACATTTATCCTGAAAACCGGGAGGACCGGAAAAGCAATAACGCCCATTATAACCAGAACAGTCCTTGATACCCGCTCTCCGAACTTCCCGAGGAAGAGGATTGTAAATACACCGAGGGTTGAGAAGAAGATAACCCGCCACAACACTTTTATCTCGTCCCAGAAAGAAAACCTCCTTGAATACAACCCCTCATAGACGAAAAAAAATATCCAGACAGGAACAACCCACCAGAAAAATGTAAAGTTTATCTGCGGAAATTCAGGGAATTCCCAAAAACGCGGCAGGACGTCCTTTCTCAAGAATATCGCACCCTGAAGAACAATAAGGATTACGGCAAGATCAATTATGAAAAGGAGCGCCGCTCCTACATTCTTTTTTATCATTCCGTCAATTTTCCCATTAGTTCAACGGCCTGAAACAAACCGCCAAAATGCTCCGCTGTTCACAGATATTGTAAAGATTAAATGATGCATAGGTCAATAACACTGAACGGGTGGATATGCCTGTAAAAAGCGGGCCTTAAAAAACTATCATTTTTTTTCAAATATCGCCCTCAGCGCCTCCCCTACTTCCGGGTACTTAAACTTATACCCCGCGTTTAATACCTTCTCCGGCAATACGCGCTGTCCTGTAAGGAGCATGCCTCCAAGTTCTCCGAGCGATAATTTAATAACAATACCCGGCACTGCGAAAAATGACGGCCTGTGCAGCGCCTTTCCGAGCGCCCTGCTGAATTCCCTGTTTGTAACGGGCCCCGGCGCGGTCGCGTTAACAGGTCCTGAAACGGATTCGTTTTCGAGCGCGTACTTAATAATACCTGCCATGTCATCCCTGTGAATCCATGAAAACCACTGCTTACCGTTGCCGATCTGGCCGCCCAGGAAAAATTTAAAAGGAATGACCATTTGTGCCAGAGCGCCCCCGTCAGCCCCCAGAACTCCTCCGATGCGCACAAGCACTACCCGGACCCCCAATTCCTCTGCCTTTAATGCCTCTGCTTCCCATGCCCTGCAAACTCCGGCAAGAAAATCCGAAGCAGGGGGCGTTTCTTCCGTCACATATTCATCACCATGCGGACCGTAGTAGCCTACGGCGGAAGCGCTGATTAAAACTTTCGGCTTTGGATTCGCATTCCTTATCGACTCTGCCAGTGCGCGGGTAGCATTTACGCGGCTCGCGAGGATACGTTTTTTTCTCTCTTTTGTCCAGCGACCGGGAGCGACCGGCTCCCCTGCGAGGTTGACGACGGCATCAAACCCTGACATTATGTCCTGAGGGATTAATTCGTGCGAGTCCCATGTAAACCTGTCATTTGAATCATTCCGGCGTCTTGTGGCGATAATAACTTCATGGCCGGAGTTTTTCAGTTCTCCGCTTAGAGCCCTTCCAATAAACCCTGACCCGCCGGTAATAAGGATACGCATAGTGTGATTATACCTGAATCAATCAGCCCTCATGAAAATTATTTTTCAGGACCGGCGTCTGCTCTTTACGGAATTGCTCAAACCTCCCGCTGCTTATGGCTTCCCGCAACCGTCTGAAAAACTCCATGTAAAATTGAAGGTTATGCATCGTGTTTAATCTCATGGAGAGGATTTCCCTGCTCATGAACATATGCCTCAAATAAGCGCGTGAATAGTTCCGGCAGGTATAACATGAACAATCAGGATCAAGCGGTCCGGGGTCTTTTTTGAATTCTTCCCTCTTTATACTGATCCTTCCCCGGCTCGTAAACAGCGTCCCGTTCCGCGCGTTTCTTGTAGGCATTACACAATCAAACATGTCAATGCCTGCAGAGACGGCCTCAAGCACATCAAGGAGGTCGCCGATTCCCATAAGGTATCGCGGTCTGTCAACGGGCAGAAGCGGGGTCGTGTAATTTACCATTTCATACATCAGTTCCTTTGGCTCCCCGACACTGAGGCCGCCGAGGGCGTATCCGTCAAAATCCATTTCGATCAACTCTTCAGCGCTCTGCTTTCTCAGGTCCTTGTATACTCCGCCCTGAACGATTCCGAAGAGGGCTTGATTTTCATTTTTTGCCTCAAGACATCTCTTTGCCCATTCTGTTGTCAGTTTAAGAGATTTCAAGGCATACTCCCTTGTCGCGGGGTAAGGGGTGCACTCGTCGAAGACCATCGCGATATCAGCGCCCAGGGCGCCCTGAATCTCCATAACCAGCTCCGGGGTCAAAAAATGCAGGGAACCGTCAAGGTGTGATCTGAATGTTACGCCCTCATCGCTTATTTTCCTTAAAGGAGAAAGGCTGAATACCTGAAACCCCCCGCTGTCCGTAAGTATCGGGCCGTCCCATTTCATGAACCTGTGAAGCCCGCCAACCTCTTTGATTACCTCATGCCCCGGTCTTAAGTAAAGGTGATAGGTATTGGAAAGAAGAACTTCCGCGCCGAGTTCCTTCATTTCATCGGGGTCCATTGCCTTGACCGTCGCGTTCGTACCTACAGGCATAAAGGCGGGAGTGTTTATGGTCCCTCTTGTTGTATGGATTTGGCCGAGACGGGCATGGTTGTCTGTTGTAATCAGTTTGAATTGCATTTAACTATGTTTTTTGATAATGCAAGCTTTTTCTGAATAAAGAACTGAATTTATTACCACGGGATAAAAGGTTTGCCACAACTCGATAGACTTATAAATTATACTTCATGACCACAGCTTTACAGTATCTCTCGATATCCGTGAGATGTTTCTTCCAGATAGTGTGTACGATTTTCATGTCTGTCTTTTCATACTCATGCACAATTCTGTTTCTGAATCCGGCCATCTGAATCATCTTACCCGCGAGAGATTTTGTAATGACTTTGTTTTCTGCGAGTATTTCAAATAGTTCAGCCTGTGTTGCCGGAGTTTCCCACTGCGAATCGCTGATAACGTGAGCTCCAATGTCAATGCAAGACTGGATGGCCTGAATAAGATTGAAAAGAATTATACTCTGGATATCCCTGTCCTTTAAAAAAGCAGCCATACCGGGATCTTTTTTTTTGTGCACCTGTTCAAGGTAAGACCCGACCCTTTCCAGTTTTTTTGTGATAAGCGCTTTATCTACCAACAGGCGCCCTCCTGAAACGGTCTGCTACGGCTCGTCTGAATATATCTTCCATCGGCTTATAGTCCAGGTATTCAATAATTGATTTAGCAGTGAAGTTTGCCCTGAATTTCCCGTTTCTGTCAAAGAGTATTTTTCCTGTTTTTAAGATGCGGTGCTTGAGCGGCGGTGAAGCCGTGTTGAGAATTACAATATCTACCGAGCGAAGGGAAAAAGCAGGCGAGGCACTGTAATAATCGTTTTTCAGGCGGTCATCCCCCTTTTTTTTCATCAGTTTTTCATCGATAAGGACAGCCAGGTCAATGTCGCTTTCCTTTCTCTCCCCGCCATTCGCAAGACTTCCAAAGATATATAATGTCGACACCTCTTTCCTGCCCTTAAAATAACTGATGATCCTTTTTATATCGTCAGGTTTCCGCATATTCAAAATTATAGCATAGATGAATGATTAGCAATTTAGCAGGCGTAGTGTGATATAAAGTTTGCCCTGGAAACATTATTGATACGGATATCAATAACTTAATAATGTCCCTCGTATATCCCGGCGGCAATTGCCATGAAGCTCAGGGCCAGGACAAACCAGTGAAATCCCTGTAGTATATTAAAGACCTTCTTTGTGTCCAACTGCTTACCCGAAGGCGCGCTGAAGAGCCTTTTGAAGATAAGTTTTTCAAGCCCGAACAGAAGTGAGGCGTAAAAAGTCCATACGAATATCATGACCCAGACACCAAAACTCAATCCTTTTTCGTAAATAAGATAAAAGCCGGAAAGCCCTGCAAGTATTACCATGGCCTTGGCGATTTTCGCGAAGCGGTGTTCCACCCCCTGAAACATCAATACCTGGTCAAGAGACTTCTCGACACGCAGAATCATCGGGAATGTAACTAATGTTACAAACGCCACCCCGCCGATCCAGATGACAATTGACAACACATGAATTGCTAACGCGGCAATGTATAACATAGTAACCTCCCCGGTTTAATGATTTAAATGTCAAACGTCATATTCCCGGCAATTGTCCAATCTCTCAACGAGCAAATGTTAACACAATTTACAATCAACTTCTACATTACAAAACAGCCTTGACACAAACCGGACCATTTATCTAATCTACCTTATTATCCAGTTGCCTTTGCGTGGACAACATTGATTAACTCCATTCCAGATATAATATGAAATTATCCAGCCTATTACCTGAACGTGTTAATCAATCGCTGCGGCCCTTAGCGCGTTTTTTCAATGACCAGCAAAAGCGTATAGAATTATTAATCAGGTGTATCAAAGGCGACGATATTTGGGTCTTGCCGAGTATAAAATGTAAGAAGCTTAAACTGGGCAGTAAAGATGGGGAGTGGTGTATCTTTCCTGAATCCATCGACGCGTCAAGTATCATATATTCATTCGGTGTAGGATTTGACATTAGCTTTGACCTGGCAATTATCGAACGTTTCGGCGCACAGGTTCATGCCTTTGATCCTACTCCACTTTCAAAGGATTGGTTGCATCAGCAGTCTCCACATAAAAATTTCAGATTCCATCCATATGGCCTCTCTACTTTTGACGGCCCGGCGGACTTTTTCCTGCCATTGAATCATAATGTTTCGTTCACGATGTCACCTGAAGTTGAAAATAAATCTAAAGCGAGGGGGGAGGTTTGCCTGTTCGGAACTATCCTGAAGAAGCTCGGCCACGAAAAAGTTCACATTGTCAAGTTAGACATAGAAGGCGCTGAATATGATGTGCTTCCCGACATACTTCAGGAAAAACACAGGATAGAACAGTTGCTTGTGGAATTTCATCATCGGATGATAAAGTCCGAAAATGGCTTGAAGCGGTCAAGAAAGGCAATAAAGATGATAGAGGATGCTGGATTTTCGCTTTTTTATGTGTCTCCCCGAGGGCTGGATTACTGCTTTCTCAGAAAAGACCGCTCTACATCCTCTCCGGGGCGCTGACTCCGAGGAGCTTTAACCCTTCCTCAAGGACAATCTGCACCCCTTTGCAGAGACAAAGTCTCGCGAGAGTTAGTTCAGTATCATCCGATATAATTCGATGATTATAATAATAAGAATGAAAGGCGCCCGCGAGTTCCTGAAGGTAATAGGTTAGCCTGTGAGGCTCACAGGAAAGCGCCGCCCCTTCAAAAACCATTGGATATTGAAGCAGTTTTTTGATAACGGAAAGATCGTCAGGTTCTTTTAACAACGAAAGATCAAATGCCTGTATTCCTGAATCCTCGACCCCCTGGATACTTCTTTCCTTTGCCTGCCTGAACAGACTCGAAATCCGGGCAAACGCATACTGCACGTAAAAGACGGGGTTTTCTGCTGACTGCTCTTTTGCAACGTCAATATCAAAATCAAGATGGCTGTCCGCTCTTCGCGTAAGAAAGATAAACCTGGTAATATCAGGCCCGACCTCGTCAATCACTTCGCGGAGTGTAATAAATTCTCCGGACCTCTTTGACATCTGGACCGGTTCTCCGTGTCTCAGCAGGCTCACCATTTGAATGAGTAATACCCTGAATTTTTCCTTTGGAAGATCAAATGCTTCAAGCACAGACCTGATTCTCGGGACATAACCGTGATGGTCCGCCCCCCATATATCAATAATTTCATCAAACCCCCTGTCAAGCTTTTCCTTGTGATAGCAGATATCTGACGCAAAATACGTATATTCTCCATCCTGTTTTTTTACAACCCTGTCTTTATCATCTTCAAACCGTGAAGAGCAAAACCAGGTTGCGCCGTCTTTTTCATAAATCAGCCCTTTTGACTGGAGCGCGTTTAACGCGCCCTTTACTTTTCCCCGCTTATGGAGATCTTTTTCACTCTGCCAGTTATCGAAAACAACTCCGAAATCTTTTAAGTCTTCAGTAATATTTGCAAGCATCATCCTGTAAGAGCGGCCCTTAAAGAATTCTTCGCATTCTTCAAACGGCCTTTTCAGATATTTGTCGCCCTCCCCGTTGTATATCTCCCTTGCAATATCTTCAATGTAATCCCCTTTATATCCGTCTTCAGGAAAAGGGACAGCAGTCCCCGACAGCTGCTGATAACGAGCAAACACAGACAGCCCCAGCAGCTTGACCTGCAGCCCTGCATCGTTTATATAAAATTCCCTTTCCACCTCAAATCCGGCCGCCTTGAGAATATTACACAGGGCATTGCCGACAGCCGCCCCTCTGCCATGACCGATATGCAGGGGACCCGTGGGGTTGGCGCTTACAAATTCAACCTGAATTTTACTTCCCTTCCCGATATCGGTCCTTAATGATGAATGTCCTTCTTTTAACAATTTCGCAAGGCTGTTCTGGAAAAAATCCATTGTAAACCTGAAATTGATAAAACCGGG
>JAUVPO010000189.1 GCA_030598625.1 Deferribacteres bacterium
AACAGACCGGAGGACCTTGAAAGGGCTGACGGTGTCGTGCTGCCGGGAGTGGGCGCGTTTAAGGACTGTATGCAGGAGCTGACAAATCTCAGCTTGATAGATGCGGTGGTTGATACCTTAAAAAAAGGGAAACCTTATCTGGGCATATGTCTTGGCCTGCAGGTATTATTCAGTGAGTCGGGGGAATTCGGCAGATGCAGCGGTCTCGATATTTTCAGAGGGTGGTATTGCGGTTTGAAGACAGCGCCCTGAAAGTCCCGCACATGGGCTGGAATGAATTAAACATTAAAAAAAACAATCCCCTGCTTTACGGAATACCGGATAAAAGCTTTTTTTACTTTGTCCACTCTTATTATATTTCCCCGGAGGACGAATCTATTATTTCAACAACGACTGATTACGGTATAGAGTTTGCGTCAATGGTATGGAGGGACAATATTTATGCCGTCCAGTTTCACCCGGAGAAAAGCCAGGCTTCGGGATTGCGCGTTCTTAAGAACTTCGGTGATATCGTGGCCGGGAAATAATATCCGTCCTGTTTTGTTATTTGGCGCCGGAGATTTCGCTGAGGAGGGCTTTTATGCTTTTCTTGAGCAGGGGATGAATTTTGTCCGGCGCTATTTCGGAAAGAGGCTTAAGGATAAATTCTCTTTCACTGGTCCCCGGATGAGGTATTTCCAGTTCCGGTGAATTTACGATCAGGTCTTCATACAGCAGGATATCAAGGTCTATGACACGCGGCCCCCACCGCTTTGAGGGGTTACGACCTGCATCTCGCTCTATGTTTTTAAGAATGCCTAACAGTTTCTCCGGTTCCAGCCCGGTTTCTATCTCGACAACCATGTTAATAAATTTTGGCTGGTCAGCTATTCCCCACGGCTCGGTTTCAAACATTGATGAGCGTTTGGAAACCGAAGTGCCGTTTTCTATAAGAAGCTGAATCGCTTTTTCGCAGTTTTCCTCCCTGTTGCCGAGATTGGAGCCAAGGCCGATGTATACGATAGGCATCTTTTCAGTTTATCCCGATTTTTTATAAAATCCTTCCTATCCTTTCCACTGCTTCCCTTATCCGTTTGACCGGAACGGTCAGGGCGAAGCGAACATGGCCTTCGCCGTGGGCTCCGAAGCCATTGCCGGGGGTACTGAGAATCTCCGCTTTATTGAGCAGATGGGTTGTGAAATCCATTGAGGATACACCCTTGGGGCATTTTACCCATAGGTAGAACGTTGCTTTAGGTTTATTAACTTCAAGGCCGAGTTTTTTCAGGCCGTTATACAAAACGTCTCTTCTTTCCTGGAACATGTTTCTGTTTTTCCCGAGTACCGTGTCTCCTGTATTCAGCGCTTCTATTCCAGCCTCCTGAATTGCCTGGAAAATACCCGAATCAAGATTGGTCTTTATTTTTCCAAGTCCGGCGATAGCGTCTTTATTGCCGACCGCGAAACCGATCCTCCAGCCGGTCATGTTGTATGTCTTTGAAAGTGAATGAAATTCTACCCCTACCCCTTTAGCGCCGGGAATCTGCAGAAAGCTCAGAGGTTTTTCATTGTCATAATAGATTTCAGAATAGGCGGCGTCGTGACAGATGATGATATTGTTTTTAGCGGCAAACCCGATCAGTTCTTTATAAAAGCCTCTGTCCGCGCAGGCGGCTGTAGGGTTATTCGGATAATTGACAAACATAAGCTTCGATTTTTTCAGTACACTCTTTGGGATGGCCTTTAAATCCGGCAGATAGTTGTTTTTTTCAAGCAGCGGCATCTCGTGACTTTTTCCGCCGGCCAAAAGGGTTGCAACAGGGTAGACGGGATATCCGGGAGAAGGCACAAGCGCGTAATCTCCGGGGTCAATAAAGGCAAGCGGCATATGCCCGATGCCCTCTTTGGAACCGATCAGGGAAACAACCTCGGTTTTCGGGTTTAACTTTACGTTAAACCTTTTCCTGTACCAGTCGGTAACCGCCTGTCTGAAGGAGAGCATTCCGGCATAAGAAGGGTATTGATGATGCACGGGATTTTTCACCGCTTTCCTCATCTTCTCAACAATATGTGAGGGGGTCGGCATATCGGGATCTCCAATACTTAAGTCAATGAGGTCGATACCCTTGCTGACAGCTTTCTCTTTCATACTGTCAATGGTTGCAAATAAATAGGGCGGAAGGGACCTTACCCTCTTAGCGGTTTCGATGGGAATTTTTTTACGCAATGTGTTCCTCCTGAAAAACATTAATCAGAAAAGTTATCAATTATAAGGGGTTTAATAATTTACTGTAAACAACCGGCAAGATGCAAACGTTGTTATTGAAAGTACTGCAGAATGTATTTCAAAGCCACAAAAAACATTAATGCGCCTAAAATAATTTTTATGAGGTTTTGTGGAACGAATTTCTGAAATCTTGCCCCGAAATACATACCTGCAAATCCGCCTGCCCCAAAAAGAAGACCCAGTAACCAGTCAGGGGAAGTCTGCAGACCTCCTTTTGCCGGCATAATACTGTAAAATGCTATTCCGGCCACAGATGTCAGAAATGTTCCCATCAGAGCAGCTCCTGCGACTGTATAGACGGGCAAATGAAATACTGCGATACAGAAGGGAGCTATTATTGCGCCGCCGCCGATCCCGTAAGTTCCTCCGATAATCCCGACTGCAAATGAAAGTATAAACATCGCAGGGGTACTGAATGCAAACTTCTCATCCCAGAATTCGTATTCGATTTTTTTCAGGGAAAAGGACAGGGTTTTAACCACTGCTTCAGGTGAAAGACCCGCGATAATTTTTGATTTACGGGATTCCTTTAACTGGATACTTCTCTGTTTGAATTTTTTTTCAAGCGCCTTCATCCTGGATTTGCCTGATTGAGCTTTCCCGGTAAGATCATAAAGAAGCCGTGCACCGATGAAAAGTAGCACAAGGCCGACAAATAATTTAAATTCCTCCGGATCCGGAAGATATATGACGCGAAGATAGTACCCTATAAAAACACCGGGCAAGGTGCCGGCTATGACCACAAGTGTAAGCGGCCATGCCATCCTGCCTTCTTTTATAAAACGGTAAACACCGCTGGGGATTGCAACTATGTTATATAAAAAGTTTGTGGAACTTACGGAAGGGCTTGTAAAATTCAGAAAGCTCATCTGAAACGGAAGAAGCAGGAACGCCCCTGACACCCCCCCCATTGAGGTAAAAAAGGATATAACAAAGGCGACGAGAGGAGGGACAAGGATATTTGTTTTAACTCCGGATACGGGAAAAAGGACTTCGAGAAATTCCAATCAGATCTCCGGTTAATATCTCAACGTTGCCTTAAGGCGTTTGGGATTGAGAAGGAGATCGAGGCCGGCGTTTATATTTGTAACGTGCACTTCACCGGCCATGAGGATGTCGACCGCGCATCCTTCACCCTCCGTGACCGCTATGCCGATCCGGGCAACTCTGAGCATTTTCCTGTCGTTATTCCCGTTGCCGAATGCGACTACAGAGGAGGGTGTAAGCTTTTCCACATATTCTTCCTTCTGGAGATCGTGGTACTCTCCATCCAGGACATGCCCCTTGCAATTAACATCCTTGAGTTCAGATAGCGCTGTTCCGAAAGTATCGGAAGTCAGGACATGGATATCCATAAATCCGGATATCCTGTTTAATCGATCTTCTACCCCGGGTATGAGCGCGCCGTTAAAGGATAGAGTGCCTGTGAAATCAGAGACAAGATGTTGTAATTTAACAGCGCCGAATCCCGGGATATCTATTTCAAGCATGACTCCCCTCCTGTTGCATCCATAGATATTATCTCAAAATATAACATAGATGTTAAAAAAAAGCTCGTTGTGTAAGGAATGACTATTCTTCGATATCATGTCTGACGGGAACACGCTTTGCCTTTTTTAATGACTGCAGCCGCTTCTCGGCAAGGACCCTTTCCCTGGCCCGTTTTGAACGTTTTCGCTTTTGTCTCCTGATCTTTGCGATCCTCTGTTCTTCATCGCTCTCCCTGCCTTTTATAAGGCAATCGATTTTTTTTATCAGCAGGATCCTCGCGTGGTAACGGTTCAGTCCCTGTGAACGGGCCTTGCTACATTTTACTTCAATGCCCGTAGGTATGTGTCTCAGATAGACACAGGTGGCTACCTTGTTGACATTCTGCCCGCCTTTGCCCCCGGAGCGGATAAAAGACTCCTTTATGTCTCTTTCATAAATACCGAGGCTGTTGAGTTTTTCTTTGAG
>JAUVPO010000197.1 GCA_030598625.1 Deferribacteres bacterium
AGGATTGAAATGCTGCCGAATGACCTGTTGACATTTAACGAGAGGGCGGAAGTATGGGTCCCTGCTGTTCACGCAATTGCGGACAAACCGGTGACCGGCTGGGGTTACGGCACAGGGATATTCCATATGGAAGAACCGTTCGAAAAAACTCCGTATAAGGCGCCGCCTGACAAAGGCACGCACAATTCATTCCTTAAAGTTCTTTTTCATCAGGGCATCATAGGTTTTGTCCCGTATACACTAATGATTCTCGCGCCAATAATGGTTTTCTGGAAATACGCATTCAGGACAACGGGCATAGGAAGTTATGTGCTTGTATCATGTGTCTCTATTCTTATCGGTAACTAGATATTAAATGCCATGACGTCCGATCCGAAGCTGTATTATTTCTCTGTTGTGCTCGGCCTGGGAATGGCTGCTAAAGGCATAGGTGAAGATAGCCATAATTAGAAAAAAATACACCTTCCACGGAGGCGCTGAAGGTTTTTCAAGCAGTTTTATTGAAAATCTTGCAAATGACGGTCATGAGATACATATATTTGCAATAAAATGGCAGGCTGATTCGCGGCACAAGAATATTCATTTCCATAAAGTTCCGGCCATTACAATCATTTCGTTTTTCAGAGACTTATCCTTTGCTGTCTCTTCCTTTTTCCTTCTGAAAAAAAAGAGAGCATCGTTCGATATAATCCAGACTCACGACAAGACACTATACCAGGATATCTATCGCGCGGGCGACGGCTGCCATATAGAGTGGCTGAAGCAGAGGTGGAAGAGGACCAGCGTTATAAAGAAAGCCTCTATCATTCTCAATCCCTATCACTGGCTGGTCCTTTGGCTTGAACGGATGATCCTGAAAGGGCACAGGTTCAAAAAAATAATCGCCATCTCCGAACTGGTCAGAAAGAACATAGTCGATAACTATGGTGTCCCGTCCTCTGACATTGAAGTGATATACAACGGGATAGACACAGACAGGTTCCATCCGGATAATAAAGAGAATTACAGGAACGAAATACGCCGGAAACACGGGCTGAAAAACGATGATTTTGTGGTCCTGTTCGCAGGCTCAGGTTTTGAACGGAAAGGGCTAAAATATCTGGTACAGGCAGTTGAATCCGTCCCCGAACCGGTCTCTCTCTTAATCGCCGGTAAAGGTTCGAAGAGCAAATTACGCCATATGGCGCGCAGGCAAAAGATTATATTTTGCGGCCCGCAAAGAGACATTTATAAATACTATGCAGCAGCGGACATCTTTGTCTTTCCCACGATGTACGAGCCCTTCGGCAATGTCCACCTTGAGGCGCTTGCAAGCGGACTCCCCGTAATTACAACAAAAAACAGCGGCGCCTCCGAGATAATAAAAGATGATACACACGGCTTTATTGTTAAGGAACCGGAGGATGTTAAAGACATAGCCGAGAGAATACAGATGTTTGTCAATGACAGGGATAAACTGCAATCCATGAGTGAAAATGCGAGGATACTTGCTGAAGAATTTACATTTAAAAAACATATGGGCAAAGTGCTGGAATTGTATAAGAGCATAACTGCCATGAAAGGATAGCAAAAGTGCTGCCTGTTTCTGTTGTTATCGTAACGAAAAATGAAGAGATCAACATCGAAGACGCGCTGAAAAGCGTCTCGGATGCGCAGGAGATTATTGTCATCGATTCATTCAGCGCTGACAGGACTGTTGAAATATGCGGGAAGTATACCGACAAAGTATACCAGCATGAATGGCAGGGTTTTGCCCGGCAGAAACAGAGGGCCGTTGATTATGCGGAGGGGCCATGGGTGTTAATTCTCGATGCCGACGAAAGGGTTACGCCCGGGCTTAAAGCCGAGATCATCGAGAACGTTGATAATACGGATTGCAGCGGTTTTTATATGCCGAGGGAAAACTATTTTATCGGGAAATGGATAAGGCACAGCGGCTGGTGGCCGGATAATACATTAAGGCTTTTCAAAAAAGAGAAAGGGCATCTCGAACCCCGCGAGGTGCATGAAAAGGTTGTGGTCGAGGGTAAAACCGGGTATTTAAAAAATCCGCTCAAACATTTTACTTACAGGAGTGTCCCGGATTTCCTGGAAAGGACAGGGCGTTACTCGGCCCTTGCAGCCAGGGAGATACGGAAAAAATCCGGACGTGCAGGTCCGTTATCATTGACTCTGAGGCCGCTTGCCACCTTCATAAAGATGTATATATTGAGACTGGGAATACTTGACGGCAAAAGAGGGATTATGCTCGCCCTGCTTTACAGCCACTACACATTTCTCAAGTACGCAAAGACATGGAAAAAACAGGATTGACTAACTTACTTAAGCAGCAAATTTAAAACTAAGCAGTTTATAGATCAATTTCGCGGCCATAAAGTCAGGCGCAACGTTGTTTTTTGACGGACAGAGTTCGACCATATCAAACCCCAAAATATTTTTCTTCCTTGAAACCGTTTCAAGCAGGTCAATAACATCGTACCATCCCAATCCTCCCGGCTCAGGCGTCCCTGTTGAAGGCATTATCGAAGGGTCAAAGACATCAAGGTCTATTGTGACATAAACATTCTTTGAGAGTTTCCCGATGATCTTTTTAATCCAGTCTTTCGATTTACGGATGTCCGACGCGTAAAATATTCTGTTCTTATCAATATTCCCGAGCTCGGATGAGTCCATGCTTCGTATTCCTACGGAAATGATCTTTTCAGTAATCTCCTTTGTCCTTGCCATGACACAGGCATGACTGTATTTGTCCCCTTCGTAAGAGCTTCTCATGTCCGAATGCGCGTCAAGATGAAGGACACTTATATCATTGAAGTATTCAGCGTGGGCCCTTATCGTCCCAAGAGAGACCGAATGTTCCCCGCCCAAAACGATTACAAACTTTTTGTCGTTCAGTAATTTACCGGTCTTTTTGTGGACTTTATTTATCATGTCCAGTGAATTATCCGGGACAACTTCCTTTGCTGTATGGATCCCCTTTTTGTAAATTTCCGAATCAGTTTCAATGTCGTAGAGCTCCATGTTCCATGAAGCATTGATAATGGCCCGCGGTCCCCTGGCCGATCCTTTAATCCAGGAACTTGTTTTATCAAAAGAGACCGGCAGTATAACTATACTTGAGTTCTGATAATTAGAGTATTTTGCAGGCAGACCGCAGAAATTGTAAGGGGGTGTTTTTTTCAATTAATCCAGCAACAGTACGGCGGCGGCAATAGTCGTAGTCCATTTGCTGTGCTTATTGCCCTCCGCTGACTGGCATATATGAGTGGATTTAAAGATATAATTGCTTGCCTTATAAACCTGCTTTCTTGAATCCCACGCCTCGTCAGGGTCAAACGCGATCCCTAAAGTTGTAGCCAGCATAGTCGCAGCCAGATCTTCGGCATAGTCTCCGGCAATCCTGGCAGTTTCACCGAAAGAGTGGTGCTCGGAGATATAACCGTAATTTTTCCGGTCTTTTGGCACTGCCAGTCCAACGGCAGCGGAAATGAGTCTGTTGGGCTCGCTGGTCTGATTCCTTGCCATTACACAAAAAGTGATCTGACCGGGCTTAATCAACTTCAATCCTTTTTCCTTGGGAATGATGCCGCAGTTAGGCGGTAAGATACTTGAGACATACACAAGATTGCATTTCTCTATTCCGGCTTTCCGCAGGGCAAGCTCAAAAGACGCGAGCTTGTCCTTGTGTGTTCCCACTCCCTTGGTGAAAAATATCTGTTTGGGTATCATATCCATACTCCAAAGCGTTAATTGCGATTTTTCCGGTTCAAACTATAACGTAAACCCTCCTGTTTTTTCAAGTGATTACGGTAAAATTTATCGGACTATATTGAATTTATCAGAACGGAAGACCCATAATATGGATTATGATTGCAATTATTGATTATGGAATGGGAAATCTAAGGAGTGTGGAAAAGGGATTCCTGAAGGCCGGAGTCAGTGTGATAGTGACTAACAGACCGGAGGACCTTGAAAGGGCTGACGGTGTCGTGCTGCCGGGAGTGGGCGCGTTTAAGGACTGTATGCAGGAGCTGACAAATCTCAGCTTGATAGATG
>JAUVPO010000245.1 GCA_030598625.1 Deferribacteres bacterium
GGATGCCTTCTAATAAAAAATGGGAACTTATAAACCAAGGAGAAAACGATGAAACGCATAATTTTTGCTCTTTTCATTACCATGATACTTTTTAGCTGTGCAGCGCCGGAAAAGAAGAAGACAGGACCTGTAGTATTTTATCCGGCGCTCCCCCAACAACCGCGTATACAGTATCTTACATCGATAATGTTTGAGGAGGATTTAGGAAGGAAACAAAGCAGGTTCGACGAGTTTCTTCTGGGGGAAAAACCTACAATGAAGAGGATTGGAAGGCCTATTGATATAGGTTCGGTGAAGGGCAGGATATATGTTTCGGACAGGCTATATAAAAAAATAATAATTATTGACCTTGAAAAGAATGAGTTTGATTATATCAGGGATACGGGGATAGGGACTATCAGTGATTCAGCCGGTATATGGATAACGGAAGATGACATGAAATACGTGACGGACATAAGCAGGAAACAGATTCTGGTTTTTGACGACAAGAACGAATTCCTGAAGGCATATGGAGACATCGATCAATTTGACAAACCTATGGATGTAGCGGTTTACGGAGAAAGGATCTATGTTTGCGACCTTAACAAGAACAAGATAATAGTGTTGGATAAAAGTTCCGGTGAAGTGGTACAGGAGATTGGTGAATTAGGAAGAGAAGAAGGCAAGCTTTTTAAACCGTCTTATATAACAATGGATAATGACGGAAATCTTTATGTAACCGACAGCTTTAATTTCAGGGTCCAGATGTTTGATTCACAGGGCAAATACGTAAAGTCATTTGGTTTCCATGGTGATGTCCCCGGCTCCTTTGCGAGGCCCAAAGGGATTGCCATGGACAGGGAAAAGCATCTATATGTTGCGGATGCGGCATTTGAGAACGTCCAGCTATTTGATGTAGAAACGGCAAATCTTTTACTGTTTTTCGGGGGATTCGGCGGCAAGCCGGGTAGTATGTACCTGCCTGCCGGTGTCCATATAGACTACGACAATGTCGAGTATTTTCAAAAATACGCTGACAAGGACTTCAAGATCAAGTATCTGATTATTATCGGGAACCTGGTCAGTGATAAGAGGATAGGTGTGTATGGATTCGGAGATTGGACAGGTTCTCCTCTTCCGGGAATAAAAGATAAATAACGTTAAGGAAGAATGAAAAAAATAGAAGGGATTTTGCTTATTATTTTATTGGCAGGAGTTTTCTCAATATTTTTGACGGGATGTGAAAAGCATGTCAGGCATAAGGTCTTGACGTTTTTTTTTACTGGGGTGCCTTCGCTCGAAGGAGAAAAAAGTGAAGAGGTTGAAAAAAAGGCCGGGGTCAAAAAACCAAAGAGAAAAAAGAGGATACCCAGCATATTCGTTCATGGTCCAAAGGCTGCCGGTGAATGTTTTCGTTGCCATGACACTGACTCCACACTCAGCTTTATGCGAACAAAAAGGGGGGGCGGTATGCCGAAGTTAGGAGACATAACGCCCGGCAGGCTTGTGGCCCCCCTTAAAGAACTCTGCGTACAGTGCCATACTTCAAAGTCATCTAATGGTAAATTGTGGGTGCACGGGCCCTTATCAGGGGGAGTGTGCACTTCCTGCCATGATTACCACCAGTCCGGGTTTCGGTATATGCTTTTTAAAGAGAGTTCAATAGACCTGTGCTCACAGTGTCATGCAAAAGGATACATAACGCAAACAGAAGATCACGAAAGTGGAGAGGAATGTATCTCGTGTCATAATCCTCATATAGGGGCAAACAGGCTTTTGTTAAGAAAAGATTTCAATGAAGTATTTTGAAGTCAAAAGTGTAAGGTTATTTTGCCATGTATTTCAGGAAGCGGGGCTACAACTGTGCGATAATCCTGTTTTTGATGATGGTTATTTCATCATTAACGGAAAGTGATGCATATGCAAGAAGATACTTTCTGATGGAGAATCCTGAACTCAATTACAGGTTTTCGTATGAATTTGAAAAGGAAAAGCGATCGGGTCCGGACCTTGAAAGAAAAGATGAGACCGTGACATTTTTCGAAGGTCTTGACATTAAAACGGGCGGATGGGTGTACCATCCCGCACTTCTTGAGTATAAGCTCAGGCTGTTGCCGGAGTGGGAACAAATGTCCGAAAAAATACAGCCTGATATAAAGACAAAAACAAGAAACTTCCTTCAGGGTTATTTCTTTGATGTTACATTTTTAAAATCTAAACCTTATACATTAAGCCTCTTTGCCAACAGGAGGAGATTAACATTAAGCAGCAACTTTGCAGGGAGATCGAAGAAAGATGTGGACACGTATGGCTCGGTGCTTATATTTAAATACCCTGTTCTGCCGACAACGGTTAATTATACACACACGGAAAGCAGGCAAACCGGCTTCTTTGATTTTGATGAGGACATTGATGAACTGCGCCTGCGGATGAAGTTGAGTAAAATTCCGGGGGATTCGCGGTTAAAGGCTTCTTATAAAGACACAAGCACAACAATCCGGGGTCAGCATACTGGAATTTTGGAGCAGGAGGTCGGTGTATTTAATTCCCATGATTTTGAGAAGAAAAGCACATTACGTACAAATTTGGAATACAGGGAAACCCGGGGAGACTTTATTGATTTGACACGGTATCTTTTTTCAGAAAAGCTTTCATGGCGGCACAGGAAAAATCTCAGTACAAATTATAATCTCTCTTATGAGAAAAGTGATTTTGAAACGTCGCGTAGTGAAGCAAAAAGCTTAGGGTTTAATCTGACCCATCTCTTATATGAAAATCTCACATCATCGGTTAATGTCGTAGGAGCGAAAAATCAATTTTCAGGGAATAAGGAACTTGAGTACGGGGGAGGGCTGCATTTCAACTATGTAAGAAGAATTCCATGGGGGTCTCTGAATATAAACATGGGGCATGATTACATGATTAACGAACAGGACAAGAGAGAGGACCTGTTCGAAGTAAACGCCGAGCCTGTTACATTAACGATAGGAGACGTAACACTGCTCAAAAATAAACATGTGGACATTGACTCGATAGAGGTATGGAATGAATCTCATAACATACAGTTTCAGGAATATAGTGATTACAGAGTAACTGAAATAGGTTCCGGTGTACGAATAACCTGTGTCTCCGGAGGAAAGATAGATGTGATAGATCCAAATTTTGACTGTTCAACTGGCGTCCCTGTGGTAGTTGACTACGATTATCTCAGCGATCCACCATTTGA
>JAUVPO010000142.1 GCA_030598625.1 Deferribacteres bacterium
CACTGAATCTTAACTGTGAAGTAAAATGGTTATTAAGGGCTTCGCCAAATGAGAAGACATTGACATTAGGGATGAAGATCATAGACCCCCCTCCAAAGTACAAAGAATTCATAAATTCATTAAATATCGTCAATGATTAACATCGTTAGGGACGTTGTTTCTTACGGAGCATAATCGAACTTCCCATTAATTAGAGCCTGTTCATAAACTGTAGTCATTTGTCATTCCCGCAAGCCCCGAACAAGTCGGGACAGGCTCCGCGCGTCGGGAATCCTTCCGTAATAAAGATTCCGGACAAGCCGGAATGACAGAAAAAGATACTTTATAAACAGACACTAATTAAAATAGTGGTTAACATCTATACCTTTAATTTCTTTAATTTTATGCAAGCTAAGAAACAACGTCCCCTGTTTTTAGTAACCACATTGAAATAAATAGTAATAAAATGTCAAAATTATTGTCGGTTGACATTTGTTTACAATAAGCATACATTATTGTGTTTTTACAGATATTGCAAAGGTAAAAGAATTGAATCCATAGACCCTTGGAACCTGATAAAATATCATGCTTGAAAAAAGATACGATCCGAAAAAAATAGAAAAAAAGTGGTATGACTTCTGGCTTGAGAAAGAGTATTTCAGGGCTGAAGCAAAAAGCAACAAGCCTTCTTACTGCATAGTCATTCCCCCTCCAAATGTTACAGGCTCTCTGCATATAGGTCACGCGCTCGATATAACTTTGCAGGACGTGATGATCAGGTGGAAGAGGATGTCCGGATTTAATACCTTATGGCTGCCCGGCACCGACCATGCCGGTATCGCGACCCAGAATGTCGTTGAAAAAGAACTTCAGAACCAGGGTACGAACAGACATAAACTCGGGAGAGATGAATTTATTGAAAAGGTATGGGAATGGAAAAAGCTGTATGGAGGCACCATAATAAACCAGCTTAAAAGCATGGGAGCTTCCTGCGACTGGAGCAGGGAAAGGTTTACTCTTGACGAGGGGTTGTCAAGGGCGGTTAAGGAAGTATTTATAAAGCTGTATGAAGAGGGGCTCATTTACAGGGGTGATTATATTATCAACTGGTGCCCGCGGTGTCATACCGCATTGTCGGATCTTGAAGTAGAACATGAGGATACTCAGGGCAACCTGTATTATATAAAGTACAATTTTGCATATGAAAGCGGTCACATTACGGTTGCTACAACAAGGCCGGAGACTTATCTGGGTGACACGGCGGTTGCCGTTAACCCCCGCGATAAAAGATATAAGGACATTGTCGGAAAATTTGTAAAACTGCCTGTCCTGAACAGAAAGATTCCGATAATAGCGGATGATTTCGTTGATTCATCTTTTGGCACCGGCGCGGTAAAGGTCACGCCCGCGCATGACCCGAATGATTTTGAGATAGCAAAAAGACATGATCTACCGTTTATAAATGTAATGACCGGCGAGGCAAAGATGTCGGAGGAAGCGGGCCCGTACAGCGGGCAGGACAGGTTTGAGTGCAGGAGGAATGTCCTCAGTGACCTGGAGGACCTGGGGCAGCTTGAAAAGGTCACGGACCATGAACTGGCGGTCGGGCACTGTTATCGTTGCAAGACAGTCGTTGAACCGTACCTCTCCAAGCAGTGGTTTGTAAAGATAAAACCGATTGCAGAGGAAGCCATTAAGGCCGTGAGAGACGGTCAAATAAAGATTATTCCATCCGGGTGGGAGAACAGTTATTTTGACTGGATGGAAAACATAAAAGACTGGTGCATATCACGGCAGATATGGTGGGGACACAGAATCCCTGTCTGGTATTGCCGGAAGTGTGAAGAGATAATAGTGTCAAGAGAGACTCCGGTTGAGTGTAAGTGCGGGAGCAGGGAATTGAAGCAGGACAATGATGTCCTGGATACGTGGTTCTCATCGGCGCTCTGGCCGTTTTCAACGCTCGGCTGGCCTGATGATACGGACGATCTTAAAACATTCTATCCGACAAGTGTCCTGATAACGGGTTTTGATATTCTTTTCTTCTGGGTTGCCCGGATGATTATGATGGGGTTGAAGTTCATGCACAAAGAACCGTTTAAACATGTCTATATCCACGCGCTTATCAGGGATGCCGAAGGAAGGAAAATGAGCAAATCAAAGGGTAATGTGGTTGACCCCCTCAAGACAACCGAAGACTACGGCACTGACGCGTTCAGGTTTACACTTACAGCTTACGCTGCGCAGGGGAGGGACATTAAATTTTCTGAAAAAAGGGTTGGCGGTTACAAAAATTTTATAAACAAGATATGGAATATCGCGAGATTTATATCAATGAACACAGAGGAAAGCGGAGAGACCAGGCCCGTGCGGGAGTTGATAGAAAGTGGTTCTCAAACTACGCTTACCCTTGCCGACAGGTGGATTTTAAGCCGTTTGTCGGCGGTCTGTTCAGAAGTAAACAAGTCTCTTGAAGAATACAGGTTTAATGACTCGGCGGGAACTCTCTACCAGTACATCTGGCACGAACTGTGTGACTGGTATGTTGAAATGATCAAACCTGAACTGTACGGGGAGAATGAGGAATCCAAAACTGCCGCTATCAGCGTATTGGTGCATGTATTCGAGGCGGCGCTCGGTCTCCTGCATCCGTTCATGCCTTTTATAACAGAAGAGATATGGCAGCAGCTCCCGTGTAAAAAGACTGTTGACAGTCTATGCATTCGCAGGTATCCGACTGCTGATGAGGGAATTTACGATAAAGAGGCAGAAGATGAAATGGGGGTTGTAATGGACGCCGTGACGGGCATAAGAAGCATAAGGGGTGAACTGAACATATCCCCTTCTCTTGAGCTTAAGGCATTAATCAGGACACTTAATAGCACAGAGGACATCCTGAATGCCAACATTGTTTATATCGAGAAATTGGCCCGGGGCAGGGACATTGAAGTAGGCCCGGATATCCGGCCGCCCAAAAATGCGGCCACTGCGATTAAGCCTGCAATGGAGATATTTGTTCCCCTGGAGGGCTTAATCAATATTGAGACGGAGATAAACAGGTTAAACAAGGACCTGAACAAGACTAAGGAGAATCTCTCATTTATTAAGAGGAAGCTCCACAGTAAAGAATTTATAAATAAGGCACCTCAGGCAATTGTTGAAGAAAATAGGGTTAAGTTTAAGGAAAAGAATGTAAAACTGCAAGCTATCCAGGTCAGTATTGACAAGCTGAAGAAGTGGGGCAAGTCAGGAGATGATTGATGTCTGATTTGATTGCGGAAGAGAGTTGGGGTCTTACGGACGGAGTTCTTATAAGCGCCCTTAAAGAGGACATAGGAAGCGGCGATATAACATCATCTTCGCTTATTCCGGAAAATCACATTTCCAGGGCGGTCCTTATTGCCAAGAGCGGTTTTGTTCTTGCAGGCGTCCCTTTTGCAGAAAGAGTGTTTAAATTAGTTAACGGGGGCATACAATTTAACGCTCTTAAAAAAGAAGGCAGCCGTATTAAGGCGGGAGCCGTTATCGCAAAGATAAAGGGGGACACTAAAGGTCTTTTAACGGCTGAAAGAACCGCCCTGAACATGCTTCAAAGACTTTCCGGTATTGCTACTCTTACGGACAGGTATGTCAAATCCGTAAAAGGTCATAGAGTGAAGATTGCGGACACAAGAAAAACCGCCCCCGGTCTCAGATTTTTTGATAAATACGCGGTAAGAATCGGCGGCGGGTCCAATCACCGATACGGACTTTTTGACGGTGTGCTGATAAAAGATAATCACATTGCAGTGGCTGGAGGAGCAGGCAAGGCCGTAAAACTTGCCCGGTTGAAGGCGCATCATTTGTTAAAGATAGAGGTTGAGGTGAAAAATTTATCAGAGGTTAAAGAAGCGTTGTCCGCCGGTGCGGACGTTATCATGCTCGATAATATGACGGTGCGTGAGATTAAAAAAGCAGTGGATATTATACGCGGAAAAAAGCCCGGCCTGATTATTGAGGCCTCAGGAAATATAAATTTAGATAATGCGGGTGAAATCGCGGGAACGGGAGTAGACTTGATATCTGTCGGTTACATTACTCATTCAGTACGCGCCGCTGACATAAGTATGAAGTTTAATTGACAAGATGGTCTAAACTCCTTATAATTTATAGTCAAACTTTTATCACAGGGTCTTTGATATGAGGGTAAATGTTTCCGGTATTCCTGAAGAGGGTTTGCAGCGGGAATTAAAGCTGCCGATAACGGTTAATGACAGTGAAAGACCTGATGTCGCGCATGTTCATATAAAGTTAGTCAGGATTGCCAAAAGAGTTATTATTGAAGGTTCGGTAAATATATCGGTGTCGTTAAAATGCAGCAGGTGTTTAAATGAATTTTTTTATCCCATGAATGCGGTTTTCATGGAGGAGTATAATCCGGCTGAGGACATTGGCACAGAGGATGAACAGGAACTAACGAATGAGGAATTGGATCTCGGTTTTTACAGTAACGATGAAATAGATGTTGCGGAAGTCGTAAAAGAGCAGGTGCTCCTGTCCGTTCCAATGAAACCTTTATGTAAGACCGAGTGTAGAGGAATGTGCAAAAGGTGCGGTAAGGACTTAAATAAGGGTCAGTGTAAGTGCGAGGCCGAAAAAATTGATCCGAGGCTTGCTCCTCTTGAAAAATTCAGGGAATTAATAAAAGACCGAAAGGAGTAAAAAATGGCAAATCCAACTTCTAGGCACAGCAGTTCCAGAAGGGACAAAAGACGGGCGAATTGGAAGATTCATTTGCCCAATCTGGCAATTTGTCCTGAATGTCAGGAGCCGAAACTTCCTCACAGGGTATGTATGAGCTGTGGAAGTTATAACGGGAAAAAGATACTTGAAGTAGTTGAAAAAGAATCTTCATGAGAATAGCTCTGGATGCAATGGGCGGGGATTTGGCCCCTGCCGCAACGGTTGAAGGCGCTGTTGAGGCGCTTGGTGAGAACAGGGACATTTCCGTTGTGCTCGTCGGGGATGAGGAAAAAATATCTTCCGAGCTTGAGAAAAGGGATTGTTCAGGTTTGCCGATAAGCATAAGACATGCTTCCCAGGTGGTGAATATGGATGAGTCTCCGCTTACGGCCCTGAGACGCAAAAAGGATTCATCCGTCAGAGTGGCCATAGATATTGTTAAATCCAATGAAGCTGACGCAATGGTTAGTGCGGGCAATTCCGGAGTAGTTATGGCCACCGCCCTTTACGTTCTGGGTAAACTTCAGGGGGTTGAAAGGCCCGCAATTGCCGCTGTCATGCCTTCTTTAAAAGACAATTTTGTCTTGATAGATGCAGGAGCAAATGTGGATTGCAGGCCGACCCAGTTGTATCAATTTGCAGTAATGGGAGAGGCTTACGCAAAGTACATTTTTAATATTGACAGGCCTAAAATCGGGCTTCTCGGAATAGGCGAAGAAGACGCAAAAGGTAACGAACTCACAAAAGAAGCGTTCAAGTTAATAAAAAATTCTCATGTAAATTTTATAGGCAATATAGAGGGACAGGATATTTTTTCAGGTGAAGCGGATGTAGTGGTTTGCGA
>JAUVPO010000155.1 GCA_030598625.1 Deferribacteres bacterium
GCATACTTAAGCGCCGAAAGGGGATGGGGGATTTTAAATATCTTAAATATATCCGGTTTACCGGCTGGCATTATGGCGATTGCATTCCTTGATTTAATTATCTACGCGCAACATATGGCATTCCATTCAGTCAAACCCTTATGGAGGCTTCACATGATGCATCATGTTGACCTCGACATAGATGTAACCACAGGCGCGAGGTTTCATCCGGTCGAGATAATTATTTCAATGGGGATCAAGATGGCGTCGGTTGCTTTACTCGGGGCTTCGCCGTGGGCTGTCCTTGTATTTGAAGCGCTGCTTAATGCCACATCAATGTTCAACCATGCCAACGCTTATTTACCTTCCGGGATAGATCGTTTAGTCAGATTGTTCCTGGTTACACCGGACATGCACCGTGTGCATCATTCGGTAATAATCAGGGAAACAAACAGTAATTACGGCTTTAACCTGCCATGGTGGGACCGCATTTTCAAAACTTACCGGGCCCAGCCGGTAAAGGGGCATACTGACATGAATATTGGTCTTGCAAACTTCAGGGACCCGAAGAAACTAACCTTGCCGTGGATGCTGGCCATTCCCTTCCTTGGAAAAGGCAGATAGTTGCCGGATCAGTGTCCACCCGAGCCTAATATACCTGATGCCGCAACAGTAAGGACAATGACTTCAACTATCGCGAGCACTACATATGCGGTATCTTTTTTGCGTATTAATCCGGGCAGGATGGCCAGATAACAGATAATTGTCAATAAAGAAAGGAACGCGATTGGAAGAAAGGTAAGCATGTCGCCGTAACCGAGGTTTCCAAGCCATGCCCATCCAGCGTGTATGCCGGTTTTCGCAAGATATTCACTCACCGGCATGACCCAGTAATTCTGCACATCACCCAGGGGGAGTTTGGTTGGCAGGATGCCTGTGGCGTAAATTATAAATGTAACAACGAGGCCGAGAAGGCCGATTAACATCCCCTTGTTTAATATATCCGCATACAAAATCTGTTCTTCTGTTGCCTGTGGAGCCATTTATTCCTCCTGTATAATTAATTTCTTGTTTTTAAAAGGGCATGTTGCCATACGCCCCTGTAAAATATTATCCAATGCCTAATCCTTTTAAAAGCGCCTTAAGACCCGCGACGCCGAGGACTACTATTACCAGAATCCTGATTATCGCGGGTTTGGTTACGGCAAGAACCTTAACACCGACAAATGAACCGAGCATGATCCCGATTACCGAAGGCACTACCATTAACGGCAATACCGCACCGTTGTTTAAATAAATCCATGCGGCCGACGTGTCTGTTATGGAAAGAAGAAACTTGCTTGTCGCCACTGATATCTTTATCGGGGCCCCGAGCAGTAAATTCAATACCGGCACATTCGCCCATCCTGCCCCAAGCCCGAACATACCCGCCATTACTCCAATGATAACAAACAATCCAAGCGCGTAGGGAGTTCTGTGAATCTGCCAGCTGACGTCCTTATTTATTGTAGGCTCATGATATACGCCCATAATTCTCAGGGACTGAGACAACGCATCCGGTTTCGGGACAACTGGAAATTCGGATTTCTTTGCCATCAACATGATTACGACAATACCGAGGATAGTTGCCCCGAGCATGGTCTGTATTATGTTGGTTGGAAGCGCAAGTCCTATCATCGCGCCGACTATTGCGCACGTAGATGCGATTAACGCCATTGGAACGGCCAACCGCAGGTCTGCCATACCCTTTCGAAGCAGTCCGGGCCCTGCGGCAAGTGCGCCGGCAAGGGCTACTATCAGTCCTGCTCCCCTTACAAAATCAAGGTGGAAGGGTAAAAATCCACTCACAATCGGCACATACAGTACGCCTCCGCCGACACCCGCAAGAACGGCAAATACACCGAGGACCAATGAAAGAACGAAAAGTATAAGGGGCCAGAACCACCAGGCATGTTGTGAAGTTGTCTCTAATGTATCAGGAGGGTGGGCCGCGTAAACATCAGCGAATCCGAAAACCAGGATGGAAAGGAATATTATGGGCAATAAAAATTTTGAAACTTTTAAAATCTTTGTCAACATTATTTATCCTTCCTTTTTTAAATCTTTTATATGTATTATTTTCAAAGCTATTGATTAAAATAGAATTGCTTCAATTTGAAACATGACTGTTTTATTTTGTAATGGTGTTTATTTTAATTAACCGAAAGCATAAAAATCAATAAATATCTTATACTTATAGGTTGATTTTATATGGGTATAAATTACATTGATGGGTTGTAAATAAGTTTATTTTGTTAAAATAAAAAATGCCCGCTATTTTAGTCACAAATGATGATGGAATATCTTCACCTGGAATTAAGGCCCTTGCGAGGACGCTTAAGACCGTTGGTGATGTTTATGTGGTCGCGCCTGAAACCGAGCAAAGCGCGGTAGCGCACGCGCTTACACTTCACAGGCCTTTGAAGTTTGAAAGAACGGCTAAAAATACTTATTACATAAACGGCACCCCCACTGACTGCGTTATTATCGGTGTCAATAAATTGCTTCCTCGAAAGCCTGACATAATTGTCTCCGGCATAAATATCGGCGCCAATCTCGGCGATAATATAACTTATTCAGGCACGGTTGCCGCTGCAATTGAGGGGACACTTCTTGGTATACCATCGATTGCCGTATCATTAGCAATAGAGGGTCAGAACAGCAACGGCTCTCGCAAGAGTGTGTCAAAATTTCAGGGCCCGGCAGACTTTGTTAAAGAACTTGCGTTAAAGGTCCTCGATAAAGGATTGCCCGCTGATACTCTCCTCAATGTTAATGTGCCTGACGGAAAAAAAATTAATGGAGTCACAATAACCAGGCAGGGCAAGCTGGTTTACGATAACTCCATTCAGGAACTCGTGGACCCTCGAGGGAGAGAATATTACTGGATAGGCGGTGGTATACCGCAATGGGAATCTGGCGGAAACACGGATTTTGAGGCGGTTAAAAACGGTTATATTTCCATAACGCCCGTCCACCTCGACCTGACAAATTATCCGGCACTGGAATATTTGAAAGATAACTGGAAGATATAAAAAACAGGATTTAAGGGGCTGGTGGTTCATGTGATGAACCATTGATATTATGAAACACTATGATGTAATCATTGTCGGCGCAGGGCCTGCGGGCATTTTTGCCGCGCTTGAGATCGTGTCTTCAAAAAAAAGCCTCAAAGTGCTCATCATTGAAAAGGGCAAAGATATAGAAGAAAGGATTTGCCCATCTGTAATTGAAAAAGTCGCCTGTAAGTCGTGTCATGACTGTTATCTTTTATGCGGATGGGGAGGAGCGGGGGCCTTTAGTGACGGAAAACTTACTCTTTCAAAGGAAGTCGGCGGCAACCTGTCGCGTTATGTAAGTGAAGCCAGGTTACAGGAACTTATAAATTATACTGACGGAATATACGTTAAATACGGCGCTCCAACCGGTGTATATGGCGATAATATAAACAGGGTCAATGCCATTAAAGAGATCGCGGAAAAAAACGGGATGACACTTATTCCTTCCAAAATAAGACATATTGGAACGGACCGGTGTCCGGAGCTCCTGAAAAAAATAAAGGCAAGACTTAATTCCAAAGTTGATATAGTATTTTCAAAAAATGTTAACAAGATTATCGTTAAAAATGGAGAGGCAGCGGGTATCGTAACGGAAAACGGAAAAAATATTTATGCCGATTTTTTGATTGTGGCGCCCGGAAGGGAAGGCGCTCTCTGGCTTGAAAAGCAGGCAAAGACCACGGGTCTTTCATTATTGAAAAATCCGGTGGATATTGGGGTGAGAATAGAATTGCCTTCTTCTGTGCTTGAGCCTCTGACAAAGGTTGTTTATGAACCGAAGCTGGTCTTTTATTCAAAGAAATTTAATGACAGGATAAGAACTTTTTGCGTGAATCCATATGGAGAGGTGGTAAAGGAATATGCGAAAGGCGTATGGACCGTCAACGGGCACAGTTACTCTGAGAGGAAAACTGAAAACACGAACTTTGCCATTTTAGTAAGCACATATTTCACGGAACCTTTTGATGCGCCCCATTTATACGGAAGGTATATTGCGAGGCTCGCAAACCTTTTGGGAAAGGGGGTCATCTTGCAAAAACTCGGCGATCTTCAGGCCGGCCGGAGGTCCAATCCGGAAAGGATCAGAAGGGGACATGTCAGACCTACGCTTCTTGATGCTGTTCCGGGTGATCTCAGCTTTGCGCTACCGTACCGTTATATCTCGGACATTCTTGAGATGATTAAGGCAATGGACAGGATTGCTCCGGGAGTTAACAGCCCGGACACGCTCCTTTACGGTGTTGAAGTCAAGTTTTACTCGAGACAGCTTAAGCTTAACAACAACCTTGAAACGGAAGTCAGGAATCTCTTTGCAGTAGGTGACGGAGCAGGTGTAAGCAGGGGACTCATCCAGGCTTCGGCTTCAGGGATAATTGCTGCAAGAGAGATTTTGAAAAGATTGGGCAAGGGGCAATAGGGCGCGGGGCTATTTTCGGGTTAAGTGATGTCATATGAAATAGAACGGCATAATATGGTTGAGGACCAGTTAAGGACCCGGGGGATTAGGGATGAAAGGGTCCTTGCTGCGATGGGTAAGGTGCAGCGACATTTGTTTGTTAGTGAAAATCTTCAGGACAGGGCATATGATGATAGCGCCCTTCCAATCGGTGAGGGACAGACGATATCCCAGCCGTACATGGTCGCATTGATGGCGGAGCTGCTTGAATTAAAAGGGCATGAGAAAGTGCTCGAGATCGGTACCGGTTCAGGGTACCAGGCGGCAGTGCTGTCATTGCTTGCCTCAGAGGTCTTTTCTGTGGAAAGGGTAGAATTACTTGCTTTAAGGGCGAGGAGATTGATGGAAAAGCTTGAATATGCAAATGTGCGCATAATTGTTTCTGACGGGACCGCTGGTTTGCCGCAGGAGTCGCCGTTTGACGGCATTATAGTTGCTGCCGGCGCCCCGGAAATTCCACAGCAGTATATAGACCAGTTGGAAGACAATGGAAGACTTGTGATTCCGGTCGGCAGCAGGTATTCGCAGATACTTTATAATATCAGGAAGACTGTTGAAGGGATAAAAAC
>JAUVPO010000009.1 GCA_030598625.1 Deferribacteres bacterium
ACTGATTGAGCAGCCGGAAGAAATACGGCTGTTTGAAAAGGTTGATGATACGCTGGAAGCGCTGACGCCCCTGTTCCTGCCGCTGGACCTCTGGAAAGCGCAAAATATTTACTTATCAATCGGGAGGGATTATTTGGAAGCTATGCAGGAAAAAGCCTCAAACAAGGACAGCTTTGCCGAAAAATGGGTGGAACGTTTTCGTAAACTGGGCTTTTACCTGCACGTAAAAATTTAGACTGAACATGAGAATAAATAGAAATGGACAGCTTTTCGTATAACATATCGGAGATTGCTCATCCGGATTTCACTCAAGCCGCTGAGTTCTCAAACACGGGCAGTATGCGGGAGAAAAGAGGCAGCGGAATACTTCTTCATATCACATCGCTTCCATCGCCTTACGGGATTGGAGACCTCGGTTCCGGTGCGTACAAATTTGCCGATTTCCTCGCAGAAGCCCGTCAGAGCTTCTGGCAAATACTGCCTTTGAATCTTACATGCACTGCTTATGGAAACTCCCCCTACAGCAGTTTTTCAGCTTTTGCCGGCAATTCACTTTTGATTAGTCCCGAACAAATGGTTAAAGACGGTCTTCTTTTAAAATCCGATATTGAAACTTCCCGGGTTTTCCCAGGCAAAAAAGTCAATTTTAAGGCAGTTAGTCAATATAAAGATAAAATTTTCCGGACGGCATTTGAAAGGAATAAAGATAAGTTGCCTGACCACCATGACTTTCAGAAATTTTGCAGTGAACATTCTTGTTGGCTTAATGATTACAGTCTATTTGTTTCCATAAAACATCACTTGAAAGAGATTTGCTGGAGCGAGTGGTCGAAGGACCTGAGAGACAGGGATGAACACTCTTTAAGGGAATGGACTGATAAATTGAGCGATAATATATTATTCAAAAAATTTCTCCAGTATGTCTTTTTCAGCCAATGGTATTCACTGAAAAATTACTGCGGCACTAAAAATGTAAAGATAATCGGCGATATTCCCATTTATGTAAATTACGACAGTTCCGATGTATGGGCGAATCCAGAGATATTCAGCCTGGATGAAGAAAAAAAAGCAGTATTTATCGCAGGAGTGCCCCCCGACTATTTCAGCTCTACAGGACAGTTGTGGGGACATCCGGTCTATAACTGGGAGGTCCTTAAAGAGTCAGGGTATTCATGGTGGATAAAGCGCATAGAACACAATTTGGAGCTTTTTCATATGTTCAGACTTGACCACTTCAGGGGGTTTGTCGGATATTGGGAAGTACATTCAAGTGAGAAAACAGCCATAAACGGCAAATGGGTGCAAGCGCCGGCAGAAGGCTTCTTTAATACGCTGATTAAACGTTTCCCCCGGATTTCGGTCATTGCGGAAGACCTTGGAGTTATTACGCCTGACGTGAAAGATGTCATGAAAAAATTCGGGTTCCCTGGAATGAAGGTGCTCCTTTTTGCCTTTGGCGAGGACCTCCCAACCAATCCCTACGCCCTGCATAACCACATAAAAAACTGTGTGATCTATACGGGCACTCACGACAATAACACAATAAAGGGATGGTTTAAAAAAGAGGCGGGGGCTGAAGGCATAAAAAGGATTTCTGAATATATAGGTCGAAAAGTTACAGATAAAACAGTCCACATGGACATAATAAGGCTTGCCATGATGTCCGTTGCGGATATGGTTATCATCCCTATGCAGGACATTCTCGGTCTCGGAGAAAAGTACAGAATGAATCTTCCCGCAAGTTCCAGTGGAAACTGGGAATGGAGATTGGCTCCCGATCAATTATCGCCGTCCCTGACGGAAAAACTGAAAAGAATGACCACGATTTACGGAAGGGGATAATTGGCGGCGCTAAAAGAAGCGAGTCGGAAGATGGAAATTAAAAATTATTGATCTCATCGATCAGGATCCTCAACCTCCCAAAGTCTGTTAAATTGAAATCAACTATAAGTCTCGGCAGGTCGGCGATGTCGGGCTCATCGTCCTCCTCAGGTAATTTGCCGGAAATGTAAATCCTGCCGTCCGGCCGCAGGATGTCGGAAAAATGTTTATTCAGCTCTCCGACGGAAGGATTGTCTATTGCGGAGGTAAGTCTTATTATCAGCTTTTCATTAACATATCTTATGCTGTGGTAACGGCTGTAAAAACGGTTAATCCTTTCAACTGCCGCGTCAATAGAATCAACGCACTCGAACAGATCAAAATCACTGTCAATAATATAGCCCTGCGATAACAGTTCTTCCCTGAAAAAACGGATCCATCTCGACCAGTAAGTGCCTCCGTCAGGCTCTTCAATAAGGACAAGCGGAAGGGGGTCGTGTTTCCCGTTTTGCAAAAGCGTTAGGGTTTCCATGGCCTCATCAAGGGTGCCGAAGCCGCCGGGGAAAAGCGCAATGGCATCCGCCTCTTTGAGAAAGGCCACCTTCCTGTTGAAAAAATATTTATATGTTATAAGACGGGGATTGCCCTCAAACACGGGATTCGGTTTTTGTTCGAAGGGCAGTTGAATGTTAACGCCGAAAGAGCGCTCGGTGCCCGCTCCCTCATTAACGGCCTGCATAATGCCCCCCCCGGCCCCGGTGATAACCATGTACCCTGAATCGGCAAGTTTTTTGCCGAAAAGACGGGCCATTTCATATATCGGTTCATCCGGCTGCGTCCGGGCTGAACCAAAAACAGTGACTTTCCGGACATTATTGTAGGGCGTGAACATCTTTCCCGTGAACCGCATCTCCTTCATTGTGGTGTTCATCAGTTTCATGTGCGCCCTGTCGTTTTTTTCCTGGCCGGCCTTTAGAGCGGCCAGGATCATTTCACGCACAAGTCCCTGTTCTTCAATGCCCCCCGCGAGTTCAATCAGATTGTCAATGGTTTCATCCACTATACCGTTGGTTCTTGTAAAGTGAAGTTCAATCATAAGCTATGCTCTAAGGTATTAATTAATTCTTTCTTTTGGAATTACCGGTATTTTTCCAATTAAATTATATGCAATTTCTATATTAACAATTTTTTAGGAGTTGTTGGAAGACATAGGGGATTAAAAAATTCTCCACATACGATTTGAACTGGATAGAAAATTCAGCAAAGAATATAGTATATTAGATCGTCAGTAAGAATACTCATCCGGTTTCTTGAGGTCATAAACTCTAAGGCGGTACATAATCTTAAATTGAAAAAATATATTCGCGCGGTTTTATTCACAGTTGCAGTGTGTTTTGTATTAAATATCGCCTCTGCAGGTTTTGCCGTAGATAAGGAGGGATGTTTGACCTGTCATCGTTATCCCGGCCTCGTGAGGCTGGAAAAAACCGATGAATTTAAAGTGCTCCACATTGACGAGGAAAAGCATCTTGATTCCCCCCACGGCAAAGTTGACTGCAGGGAATGCCACACACAAGTAGTAGAGATACCCCATACAGGTCAGACAAAAGTTGAATGTACGACAAATTGTCATTCAGATGACAAGGAAAAGATTACGGCAATGGATTCGTCCGCATTGAGCGCTTACCATCAAGATGAAAAATTTGCCATTACGCGTATGGAAGACAAATCTTCGTGCAGAGTATGTCATCCCCTTTATCCACACAGTAAAAACAATAAAGTAAGGGCGCTGGTTAATATGCATACGGGTTTTATGGTCTGTGAAGTGTGTCATCTTAAAAAAGAAAACATTGAAAACTTAACTTATGACTGGCAAGATCCCGAACCGTTTGAATTTGTCGGGGAACCCTACGGCACACATGCCAAAAGCGAGACAGAAGAAACGCCTGGGAGTGAAAGTTTGATTTCAAGAATGTTAAATATATTCTCATCTAAAGACGATTCAGGGGAAACCCCGAAGACTACATATTTAATATCAAGGATAGCTGTTTTTTCGGAAGAAAAGGGAGAGAAGAGTGTATTAATAAACACCGCTGACAATGAAAAGGCAAGTTTATTTAAAGAAAGGGGAACAACCCCGGATTCAGGAGAGAGCAAGAAAGAATTGGAATATTTTCATAGAGATACGGCAAGAAAAGAGATTAGTGTGGTCTGTAACGAATGTCACTCTCCGGACGGTATATTAGATTTCAAAAAACTCGGTTTTAATGAAAAGAAGACCAAGGATTTGCAATTTTTGAATATTAAAAGCATGCTTACCAAATATGAGACCTTTATCATTCCGAATTTGTTTGGACATTAATCAAGTGTAGGCAATCTTATTTTTCCCGAAGCTTTTTGCCTTATACAGTCTCTCATCACTCACGATCAGCAGATCATCTGACGACATTCCGTCAACAGGAAACGTTGAAATGCCGAAACTGGCGGTTATATGTACTGTTGCGCTATTCAAAACCGGGATATCCATGCCCTCAATTTTGAATCTGAGCCTGTCTATAATGTTACAGGCGTCTTCACAGGCGGTCTCAGGCAATATTATTACAAATTCATCTCCTCCGTATCTACCCGCGACATCAATATTTCTAATGCTGCTTGTTATGAGCTGAGAAAACGATTTAAGAACCATGTCACCGGACAAATGCCCGTATGTATCATTTATCCTTTTAAAATCGTCCATATCACATATTACAATTGAAAAATGTTTGTTTAATCTTCTGCTCCTCTCCACTTCTTTTAACAAAAAACCGTTTATAAATCTTTTATTATAAATATTGGTAAGAGAATCTATTGTGGATAATCTGACATCCTCGGTAATATCTCTCATTATTAGCTGGAATCTACCCTTTTCCGTCCTGCCGGCGGTTTTCACAAAAAATCCGGAAAGTTCATAAATTTTATTGTCCTTCTTGAATTTTATGTTTTCAATTTTGTTTAATTTGCGTAATGTAAGATAAACCTTATCCCAATATTGCCGGGGGAGGAAACTTGTCACAGGTTTATCTAAAATCTCTCGTCCGAATTTGCTGATGACCTTTTCATTTGCCCAGACTATTAAATGGTCCCTTCCCGTATCGGTCACTTCTATCAGCATCTCAGGAAGCAAATCCAGAATCTCCTTCGCGTATTTGAGCTTTTTTTCCAGAAATTTACTGTAATCCTCCTCTAAATTTTCAACTACATCTCTAATGGTTACTATATTAAGAGCCAATCCTTCTTTATCAACAACCAGTATTCTTCTAATGTTCTTATAGTTCATTATTTCCACAACCTCAACCAGCGGTGTATTCATGCTGGCTGAGTCAATAGGACTGGACATATATTCCCCCACTATATTCTTAAGGGGGACACTTTCAGAGGCCAATCTCAGGATATCTTTCTCCGTTATTATTCCTATAGCTATTTTATCCTTAACTATCGGAACCGCGCTTATTTTATGTTCTATCATTTTTTTAAGCACATCGTTTATTGAATCATCGGGGGAAGTGCTTATTAAATATCCTGTTTTTTCCAGAATATGTTTGACCTTGATAGTTAAGCGGTAAAAGTCTTCTTCAAGGTATTTAAGCAAATCCTGCTGCGTAACAATGCCGAGAAAATTATCAGCTTCATCCGTAACAACGACCCTTCTTATTTTATTGTCTATCGTTAAATGGAGGGCATAACCAACTGTTCTGTTTCCACTGGTAGAAACCAGGTTTTTTATGGCATATTTATCTACTCTTTCATCCAGATTAATCCCCTTGTACAAGATTTCAACAATATCCCGTTCAGTCAGGATCCCCATCGGCCGCTCCCCTTCCAGAACTACAATTACCCCTTTCCGGTTGATATTCATTAAATTAATCATGTCCTTCAAAGAGGCATTACTCTGAATATACAAATTTTCTTTATTTACAATGCTTTTTAGAAGAAGATTAAGCAAGAAAGATCCCTCTCTTTAAAGTGTGCGGATATTCACATAAACTTATCGGTTTTACTAACAAATATCTGAAGGGGAATAATAAAATTTCATATATTAAAGCGGAAATTTCTTAATCTCAAGGCATTGGCCACAACGGTTACTGATGACATGCCCATTGCCGCTGCGGCAAACATGGGGTTAAGGAGTATTTCAAAGAACGGGAAAAGTGCGCCTGCTGCGACGGGTATTAATATGGTGTTATAGGCAAAGGCCCAGAAAAGATTCTGTTTTATGTTTCTGATAGTAGCTTTTGAAAGGGCTATTGACGTAACTACCCCCCTGAGATCACCTCCTATCAGGGTAATGTCGGATGCCTCCATTGCAATGTCAGCGCCTGTCCCGATTGCGATGCCTACATCGGCCTGCGCAAGGGCAGGGGCGTCATTAATGCCGTCACCGACCATTGCAACAACCTTGTTTTCGGATTGAAGTTTTTTAACCTCCTTTGCCTTGTCTTCCGGAAGCACTTCGGCAAATACCCTGTCTATGCCTACCTCTTCCGCAATCGCCCCGGCCGTCTTTTTATTGTCACCGGTTATCATTACCGTTTCAATACCGAGTCCGGCAAGGGCTTTTATCGCATCAACCGAATTATTTTTTAACGTGTCGGCAACAGCAATAATACCAACCGCCTTACCGTCTACAGCCACATACATCGGTGTCTTTCCTTCACCGGACAGTTTTTCATCCTTATCTTTAATGTCAACAATATTTATATCTTCATCTCCCATAAAATCCGCATTTCCAAGGAGGACGATTTTTTCATCAATCCTTGCCTTAATCCCGTGACCGGGCACAGCCTGAAAATCGGCAGGGTCTTTAAGTTGAACATTTTCTTCCATAGCTTTTTTAACTATTGCTTCTCCAAGGGGATGCTCTGAGCCTTTTTCAGCAGACGCGGCAAATTGCAATATTTCCTGACCTGTTATACTCATGCCGGAAACCGCAGTTACATCCGTTACTACCGGTTCTCCTTTTGTAAGCGTGCCTGTTTTGTCAAACACAATGGCATTTATTTTATGCGCTGTTTCAAGTGCCTCCGCTCCTCGTATCAATATACCGTTTTCAGCCCCTTTACCCGTTCCCACCATTATTGAAGTCGGCGTTGCAAGGCCTAATGCGCACGGACAGGCAATTATCATAACGGCCACAAAATTCAGGAGCGCATAAGTAAGAGCGGGTTCAGGGCCAAAGAAGAACCATATAATAAAAGTCACGGACGCAACGCCGATTACCGCTGGAACAAAAATCGCAGCGATTTTATCGGCAAGCCGGGCAATGGGCGGTTTGGAGCCCTGTGCCTCCTGCACCATGTTAATTATTTGAGAAAGCATCGTATCCCTTCCGACCTTTGTTGCCTCAAATTTAAACGAACCCGTTTTATTGATCGTTGCTCCGATCACTTCATTTCCGGCATTTTTCTCAACCGGCATTGACTCGCCTGATATCATGGACTCATCAACAGATGAATAACCTTCTTTCACAATGCCGTCAACAGGGACCTTTTCTCCGGGTCTTACCAATATCATATCTCCTATTTCAACTTCATCTATAGGCACATCTTTTTCCTGCCCTTGATGAATAATCCGTGCTGTCTTTGGTTGAAGCCCGATGAGTTTTTTTATGGCCTCTGATGTCCTGCCTTTTGCCCTTGCTTCAAAAAGTCTTCCAAGCAATATAAGTACTATGATAGTCGCGGCCGTATCAAAATATACCTCGGCGGAATGTCCCCTTATTTCGAAAATTGAGGGGAAAAAGGTTGCCGTCACACTGTAAATATAGGCAGACGATGTTCCGACTGCTATCAGAGTATTCATATTTGTTGTCCTGTGACGGGCCGCGGCGATGGCGCCATGGTAAAACTGCCATCCGACCCAGAACTGAACAGGCGTCTGGATTACCATCTGAATCAGGAAATTAACCTGTTTGGGAATTTCAACGATTGAAGACAGTCCTGTTCTTTCCCAGAATACAAATAAAAAAATCGGGATTGTCAACGCTGCCCCGACAAAGAGTTTTGTCTTTAATTTCTCATACTCCCTTTCCCTCTCCCTTTTTTCTTTTTCGACTATGTCTTCACCTGGTTTTGCCTCTACAATGTCATAGCCGATATCTCTCAGCGCCTTTTTGAATTCCCTTATGCCGGCTTGTGCCGGTAAATATTCAACAGTTGCTTTTTCTGTTGCAAGATTTACGGAAGCTGATAAAACGCCGTTTAAAGAGGCGAGGGAATCCTGTACTTTTTTTACACATGACGCGCAGGTCATGCCCTTTATGGGGACCGTGACTTTTGAAGCCGGGACTCCGTAGCCGAGATCTTTCACAGTCTTTATCAACTCCTCAATATTTGTCTCTGACGGAATGTAATGGACAGTAGCTGTTTCAGCAGCAAAATTCACTGCGGCAGTTTCCACGCCTTTTAGTTTGGAAAGTTCATTCTGTATTTTTGAAGCGCATGACGCGCACGACATACCCGTTAGTGGCAGATCAATTCTTCTTGATTCAGGGGAAGGTTCTCTTTGTCTTAATTCAGCTTCGGGTAACGGACACATTTCTCCTGACCCGACCCGCGCAAACTTTACAGGCCCCTTATCAAACTTTTCCTTGCAGGATGCCGCACAGAAATAATAAGTCTTGCCTCCAAATTCCGATGTCCCCGCAGCAGCCTTTTCCTCTATGTCCATCCCGCAGACCGGATCTTTAACCATTATATTCCTCTTTCATTATAAACAGTTCGCCTCAGACTATATCTTTTTTCTTCTCTTCAAATTCTTCCCTGCCAATCTCGCCGCTTGCGTATCTTTTTTTCAGGATGTCAATCGCCGTCTCTGTTTTAGCCTCTTTTTTTGAGCCGCCAATCAGCTTAATAAGAAAAAAGACCCCCGCAATCGCCAGGACCCAAAACAAAACCATAAATAACCACCCGGACCCCATTCCCCATCCATAATCCCAATGCATCATTTCTACCTCCTTTTGCTGCTTCCATCCTATACTATGACGGTAACTTTCTGTATGATATATGACATATCAAAAAATATATTTTTCACTAAATCGTCTCACCCGTCTCTTTTTTAAATTCCGCTCCGGTTTCAGGGTATGGTCACTGCTTAAGGAAATTATATCACTAACTTTTTGAAGAAATTATGAAATTAACCGATTTGATATAATGAAGAGATATTCTATAGAAATGTATAATATGCCATGTCCCCTAAGCCGACATGATTGAAGGTTATTCCCAGCCCGATAATAACTTATTAAAGTTTAATCATTTTTTTGTTTTTTTATCACCTGTCAGAAATGACAGGTATTTTTTAACATATTCCACTTTTGCTACGTCATAAAAAAACTGGATTAAATTTGAAGGCTGAACACCTCAAAAATACAATGAATCGGCGGATTGTTAAAATAATAAATACAATTTTGCATGAGAGGCAGTCCTTTTTTTGTTAAAATACCTTATGCCTATAGAAAATCCCTTTAAGATTATCTCTGTAACCGGCGCCCACAGCAAAGTGGGAAAGACAACTCTTTGCTCGATTTTATTAGAAAACCTGAAAGGGTTCGGGGCGATCAAGTTTACAAAAACCCCGTTTTATACGTCAGTTGTTGATGACCCTGTAACTATTATGAAAAAAGACAAAGACACGGCAGTAATGTCCGGATCCGGCGCTGAAAAGGTAATATGGATTAAAAGCCCGGGCAGAGGGCTTAACGATGCCTTAAATATCGCAATAAGCAAAATGAACGGCCTCAGAGGGATCGTGGTTGAAGGCAACAGCCCTGTGGATTTTTTAAGGCCCCATCTATTAATATTCATTATTGGTAAAGACGGACACATAAAGCCCTCCGCCCTAAGGGTAAGTAAAAGGGCGGATGTTGTAATCATCAACTCTGATAAGCATATTGCAGACCCGTCTTTTTTAGGGCCCTTTGTAAAGAAAAACGTAAAAGTTTTTTGTATGGATTTAATAAACCGGACAGGTGAAATTGACAAATTCCTTGCCTTTACCAAAAAATATAGTGAGGTATAATAGTCAGAAACAGCGGCTAAATAATATCTCTTTATTAATTAAAATATGTTAAAATGCATTTCTTGTTTTTTGAGGAATAGATATCTTGCAGATTGAAATAAACGTCCTTCTCTTTGAACTGGCGCTCACCTTTTATTTTATCGCAACAATTGCGGGTATCCTGGAGATTTTCAGGGGCAAAAAAACTTCTTCCAGATTAGCGCTCTATCTTGCAGCAACAGGATTTCTTTTTCACACCGCGAATATTGTTGTCCGGTACATTGAAGGCGGACATATCCCTGTCACAAACATGCATGAGGCCACTTCATTTTTTTCGTGGTGCGTGCTGGTTCTGTTCTTTTTTCATGAATTCCGTTATAAGCTGGGGCTTTTAAGTTCTTTTATTATGCCCATCGTTTTTTTACTCATGTTTTCATCTTCTATTTTTCCACGGGAAATAAAAGTATTGAGCCCGGTTCTTCAAAGCTATTGGTTTGGTATCCATGTGGTCCTGGCCTTTTTGGGAGATGCCGCCTTTGCGATGGCATGCGGTATCGGCATCATGTATCTCCTGCAGGAACGCTACGTAAAATCAAAGCATCTTGGAGGACTATTCCGGAAGCTGCCGAGTCTTCAGGTGCTTGATGAGATTAATTACCATCTCATTACCCTGGGTTTTCCCCTTTTAACATTTGCCATGATAACCGGAGTAATTTGGGCGAATTCGGCGTGGGGAACTTACTGGAGGTGGGATCCCAAAGAGGTATGGTCACTGATAACATGGCTCATTTACGCACTGGTTCTTCATCTCAGGCTTACAATTGGATGGCGCGGCAAAAAGGCAGCCATCCTCTCCATTGCAGGTTTTGTAATAGTCATTTTCGCATTTTTTGGTGTAACCATTATTCTGAAAGGACGTCACGTATTTATGTAAAAACCCGGGGGGTTACGGGATTAAGGATTCAAGCAGATAAATAATTATACATCTCCTTGAACCCTTAACCCTTGAGTCCCTGAACCCTTTGTTTATGGACATTTTAGTTGTCGGACTTAATCACAAAACAGCGGCGATAGAGATCAGAGAGAAGGTGGCCTTTGACGGTCCAAAACTCGATGCGGCTAATAAAATACTAAAAAATTCAAAGGCAGTAAAAGAGAGTATAATTCTTTCCACCTGCAACAGGGTGGAAATATATGCAGGCGTCAACGATGCGAATTCAGGGATTGAAGGCATAAAAGATTTTATTTCCGACTTTCATAAAGTGCCAAAAGATCTTTTGGCTAAATCTCTATACATACATAAAGGGTATGAAGCCATAAGACATATGTACAGAGTTGCATCAAGTCTTGACTCAATGGTGGTAGGAGAGCCGCAAATCCTCGGCCAGTTAAAAGATGCCTTTGATACAGCCCTCAAAAACAAAACCACCGGGGTTATTCTCAATAAACTGATGAGGAAGGCTGTCTCTGTAGCAAAACGCATCAGAACAGAGACCGGGATCGCTGAAAGCGCCGTCAGTATAAGTTTTGCAGCCGTGGAGCTGGCAAAGAAAATTTTTGACGATCTGTCTTCAAAAGCTTTCATGCTTATTGGCGCTGGTGAAATGGCAGAGCTTGCAGCCAGGCATCTGATAAACAATGGTGTCAAAGACGTCTTTGTTACAAACCGCACCATGTCGAGGGCGGAGGAACTTGCGCACGCGTTCCACGGAAAAGCAATTCCATTTGACGGTTTTGTCCAGGAACTGCTGCATACCGACATCGTTATCTGCTCAACCGGCGCTCCCGATTATATATTAATGAAGGAACAGGCCCATAAGACAATGAAAGACAGGAAGCAAAAGCCCATGTTTATAATTGATATCTCGGTGCCCAGGAACATTGACCCCCGGATAAATGACCTGGACAATGTTTATCTTTATGATGTAGATAACCTGCAGGGGATTGTCGATTCAAATATTCAGGTAAGGTCAAAAGAAGCTGAGAAGGCTGAAGAGATCGTGGATGAAGAGATCGACTCCTTTTTAAAATGGAACGCCTCACTCTCTGCTACGCCGACCATTTTGGCGCTTCGAAATATGGCCGAGGAAATAAGAAAGTCAGAGCTTGAAAAAACACTCAAAAAACTCGGCCCAATGGAGGAAGACAGGATAAAAGCCATAGATAACCTTACTGTCTCTATAGTTAACAAGCTTATACACCCGCCGACTGCTTCTCTTAAGTCCGGGGAAGAAGATAAAGAACAAATGCTGGATATCGTCCAGAAAATATTCAACCTGGAAATAGATAGTTACAACAATGACAAAACGTAAAATAACAATTGCAACAAGGGGCAGCAAGCTGGCGCTCTGGCAGGCGGAGTGGGTAAAATCCGAACTTGATAAAATCAATCCTGATTTTGAGGTAGAGCTCAATAAAATCAAGACCACGGGAGACAAAATCCTTGACGTTCCGCTTGCGCAGGTTGGAGGCAAGGGACTCTTTGTAAAAGAAATTGAAGAAGCGATGCTTAGAGGAGAGGCTGACCTGGCCGTTCACAGCATGAAAGACGTTCCCACTGACTTACCCGAAGGATTACACCTCTCGGCGATATGTGAAAGAGAAGATCCAAGAGATGCATTTATAGCCGGACCACAAATTAAAAATTTCCAAGCCCTGCATCAGGGTGCGCACGTCGGAACAAGCAGTCTCAGAAGAATATGTCAGCTTTTAAATAAAAGGCCTGACCTTAAAATTACGCAGCTTCGCGGAAATGTTGACACACGACTGAGAAAGCTCAGTGAAGGACAGTTTGACGCAATTATTCTTGCCACTGCCGGTGTCAAGAGACTTGGACATGCGGACAGGATTACCGAAAAGCTGTCTACCGACGTCAGCCTCCCCGCCATTGGACAGGGCGCTGTCGGAATAGAATGCAGGGTGGATGACGAATTTATAAATAATCTTCTAAAAAAATTAAATCATGAAGAAACATCCGTTTGCGTCAGGACAGAAAGGGCTTTCCTTAAGAAACTCGAAGGCGGATGCCAGGTGCCGATTGCCGCTTATGCACGGTTGAAAGACGGCAATGTATTTATTGAAGGTCTTGTCGGAAGTTTAGACGGTAAGACACTAATTAAAGCCTCTTTAAAGGGAAAACCTGAGGAAGCCGTATCTCTGGGCACAAGGCTTGCGGAAAATCTGCTTTCAAAGGGAGCCGGAAAAATCCTTGCCGAATTTTACGGGAATTAGGTTGCTCTCTTGCCCTTTAAGCAGCTTTTGGGATATATTATTTCATGCTTAAAATAATGCGCGGTCACAAGTTCTTTTCCGTCTTTCTGCTTACCGTGATTACCGTTATGATAATTATTTCATTTGTCTTCTGGGGCATCGGACCGCAGGATAATCCTGCAACAACGTTTGCCGCCCGGGTTGAGGATATAAAAATCACACTTGATGAATACTGGCGGACATATGATAATGAATATAAAAGGCTCAGGGACCAGGATACAAGTCCGGAGGAAATTGAGAAACTTAACCTTAAAGATAGTATACTCAACGCATTAATCAATAGAACGGTCCTGCTAATCGCTGCCGAAAAAGCCGGGATAACAGTAATTCAGAGTGAACTTCAGGAAGCAATAAGCAATACGCCGTATTTTCAGCGGAACGGTGTTTTTGATCAAAATGTGTACAAGAGGGCGCTGAAGTTAAGCCGTACAACCCCGAGTATATTTGAAAACAGTCTAAGAAATGATATGGTCATCACAAAAATGAGGCAGTTAATAGAAGAAACAGCAGAACTTTCTTCGGAAGAATTAAAGATTATTGATTCTATGAAAGGCGGGAACAGGGAACAATTGACAGAGATTTTCCGGTCAACAAAAAGCAACCAGGCTGTACAGTCCTATATAGAGAGCATTAAACGGCAGTTAGAAATAACCGTAAATCAGGATATTGTTTCTTAAACTCGCCCACGGCAGTTTTTCAGGAAGAGCCCTCAATATTATATTTTATTGCCTCTTTTACGTCACCAATGACATCGTTTATCTCAAAAGGTTTGTTAATGCACTTGAATACGCCCTGTTTCATGACTTCTTCGATGCCAGTACCGGGGAAATATGCTGAAATGACGATTACAGGTATATTCCCGGATAACTCCTTGATTTTTCTTATAAGTTCGAGGTTTTTAATGTCAGGAAGGTTTAAATCCGTGATAACAATATCATACCGGTTATTACTGAGTTTATTTAAGGCATTATTCCCCGAATAGGCAATATCAGCAGAATATCGTTCAACCTTTTCAAGACTGTGTTTTAATGACCAGCATATCAGTTCCTCATCATCGATGACCAATATCCTTGCCTTCTTCTCTGAATCCATAATGCCTCATTCATGCGTACAAAACTTGTATAATCAATTTGCAAATTCAATGCCTGTAAATTTATCGTATTTTAATGGAAAAATGTGGTCTTATGCTAATAAATTGTGGAATTTTGCCTGCCGCATGTGGAATTAGACACAATATTTAAAACCGGAAATAAGATTGCCGGGGCCCTTTAATTAGAAAAAATGCGCTTATTTGAGATAATTTATTCTCTATGCTGAGAGCTGACCGCTGAATGACCGGTGCGAGAGAATTCAACTTTTTGCATATTGAATAGGTGTCAGAAATTCCACTAAAGTCAAAAAAGTTAAAATTTTTTTAAATAATATTTTATAAAGATCTTTTAAAATTAAGAAGTTGCGATTTGGTATTGAATTTGCTATATATAAAGAGCTAATCATTATGAAAAAAATGGGTCAATTCAATAGTATCAGAGCACGCCTGACTTTCTGGTTTTTTGTTATAGCCATAGTGCCGCTGACTGTGGCAAGTGTTATGATTTACAGCCAGATGATGAAATCCCGGGAAACAGCGATATTTACTAAGCTTGAAGCAATCCGGGATCTTAAAGTTAAAGAAGTAAATAACTGGCTTGATGAGAGAATTGGAGATATCCGTACAATTGCTGCTGATGACGAGATTCGAATACTGGAAAAGGTTCATGAAAACAAGGAAGAAGACATGAGAAAAAATATTGCTATTATTGCAGATGCCCGGGTTCATCTTGACAGATTCGTCCAATACTTCCACGCCTTACACAAAATATTTATTCTTAGCCCTCATACCGGGAGAATCCTGGTCTCTACCGATGAAAAGGAGGAGGGTGAAAACCATTCAAATACCTCGTACTTTAAGGAGACATTACAGAAACGTGAACTTTTTATCAAGGATATTTATTATTCCACTCCGGAGAACAAGCCCGTGATGACCATTTCCATCCCTGTTTTCGGATTAAGCGATAGTGAAGATATTATAGGCATTCTTGTTGCAGGAATTAACCTTGACGCGTCACTTTATGACCTGCTTTTGAACCGTACCGGAATGGAAAAGACCGGGGAGACCCTTATTATTAACAGGGATCTCGTTGTCTTGAACGAGCTGCGCTGGCATAAGGACGCACCCCTTAATTTAAGGATTAAGGTAAAATCCGCTTTAGAGGCTGTACGCGGAAAAACCGGTATCGTGGAAACAGAGGACTACAGAGGAGAAATGGTCCTGGCCGCTTATACTTATATTCCGAGGACCGACTGGGGATTTGTAGCAAAACAGGACATTAAGGAAGTCTATGCCCCGATATATCAACTTAGAAAATGGACATTTTCTATTGGAATTTTAACTTGTTTTGTAATAATAATAGCAGCCTTTAGAGTTTCAAAGTCAATTTCTGAACCGATTAAGTTATTGCAACAAGGAAGTGAAACAATAGGAAACGGCAATCTGGATTATAAAGTAGGGACAGATACAAAAGACGAGATCGGCCAGTTATCACGATCTTTTGATGAAATGACACATAATTTAAAAAATTCCCGCGTAACACTTGAGAATGAAATCACCGAGCGAAAGCGCTTGGAAAAAGAAATCCTAAAAATTGAAGAAATGGAGCGACAGCGAATCGGTCACGATCTGCATGACAATCTGGGACAGCAGCTTACAGGTATTTCGTATATTAGCCAGCTAATCGAAAGCAGATTGAAAGCGAAATCGATTCCCGAGGCTAAAGAAGCAGCAAGGCTTACATTCCTTATTAATAAAACAAGTAATCAGATAAAGCTTATGTCGAGAGGGCTTTCGCTCATGATGGAAAATGGTAAGGAAGGTCTGATGGTAGCCATTGAAGATCTTGCGTCGAATACTGAAAAGGCTTTTGATGTTCCATGCGTTTTAAAGTGTAACAAACCTGTTCCCATCTATAATGAAGCGGCTGTTACGCATTTATATCGTATCGCCCAGGAAGCGGTTACCAATGCAGTAAAACATGCTAAACCAGGGCATATCGAAATTTGTCTTAATAAAGTTGATGATAAAATTACGTTGACAATAAAGGATAATGGAACAGGGATTACTGCACCAAACAAGGGAAAAGGGATAGGGCTGCAAATTATGAAATACAGGGCGGACATAATCGGTGCATCACTTGATATCCAGTCGGATATCAATAAAGGGACACTTATATCATGTATTTTGTTTGATGCAATAAGAAATGAGATCAAAGGTCCTGCAAAAGATGAAAGATTAGGCAGTTATTTATCAAACATATAAATCAAAGGAGAAAAAACATGAATACTATCAAGGCTAAAAACAAAATACGGGAACGCAAAGTTTTCATAGTTGATGACCATTCCATTGTACGCGAAGGACTTTCAGGAATTATCAACAATAAGCAGGACCTTACGGTTTGCGGAGAAACAGGCCGTATTTCAAGCGCGTTACAGGCTATTCCGGATTATAAGCCTGATATTGTAATAGTTGACCTTTCTCTTGAAGACGGAAGCGGAATCAGACTTATAGAAGACCTCCTGCATTACAATGACAGTATCTTAATTCTGGTTCTTTCCATGCACGATGAATCAATATATGCCGAACGTTGTATCAAGGCGGGGGCAAGGGGGTATATTATGAAACAGGAATCTTCAGATGAATTGATATCAGCAATAAGGAAGGTGCTGAACGGACGGATATACGTAAGCGATAAGTTGGGGGATAAACTTTTAAATAAATTTGCTGCAAACAAAATTGAAGTTCATAATTCGCCTACTGACAGTCTCAGTAACCGTGAACTGGAAGTTTATCAACTTTTTGGTCAAAGGTTGAATAAACATGAGATAGCAGAGAACTTAAACATCAGTGTCAGGACTATTGAAAGTTATACTGAACATATTAAGAAGAAACTGAAATTAAAAGATACCCGCGAGGTTGTCATTCATGCAGTTCAAGATGCGATGAAAATATAGAATAATTTTTTTAGTCCGCTTTTCTAATCCTTCCTGATTTTCTCAGAGAACGCTAATTTTTCAATCCTTAATGAAATAAGAAATTAACGTTATCTAAATTACGAAATTTTCGTATTGATAAAAACGAAATTTAACTATTTAGAAAATCATGTGCCAGCCCGATATATAAGACTACGAAATAAAACGGATATCAGCAAAACACGCAAAAACTTTTTTAATTTGCTGCTGGACAGACTCAAAAAATATAAAGAAGAGGGGGTAATCAGAAACGGCCGGAGGTTTAATCAAGCCTTCACGGGCGAAGCGGAAGCAACGGTAAACATGAAGTTGTTACAAAAATGAAGCCTTTCTAAAAAAGGGACAGAACAAAGGAGGATTTAAGATGATGAAATTAGGAGATATACCGGTAGGGACGAAACTGATAAGCGGGTTTTTAATTGTAGCGGTGATAGCAGCGGTTGTCGGCGCAATCGGGGTGACGAACATCAAGACAATAGGAATGG
>JAUVPO010000029.1 GCA_030598625.1 Deferribacteres bacterium
CCCTAATTCAGCGGCCATTGAGGCGCCCGCGCGCCCGGTTACAATGAGGGCTGACAGGACAGGCCCAAGCTCCCGCGTCATTGAAAGCGCGACAATGGATCCAACAAGGCCCTCAGCACCGAATCGCTTAAATCCCGTATAACTCTGCAACGCAAGAACCATTCCCGTAAACACCGCTGTTACAAGCACCACAGGCAGTGAATTAACGCCTATCTCAAGCATTTGTCTTGCAACATTCCTGCCCTCAAAAGGAGGCTTTGCTATCGCTTTCAGTACAGAATAAAATAGAAGTAGAATCCTTCCGACCTCTTCTACAGGCCTTTGTATAGACAAGCCGATATATTCAATAAATTTGACAAGCATTTCCGATTACAGGAGTAATTATACGATATTTCAGTTAAATGTTTTTAACTTTTCAGTTCATCTTACGGGACAGGGTTTGAGGGTTCAAGTATTCATTAATAATAAAGAGCAAACCTTCTCATCCTGACATTTTCTATAATGCCGAACGCCATAAAATTCGACATCAATGCCGTTCCACCGTAACTCATCAAAGGCAGCGGAACTCCTACAACGGGCATTATTCCAAGAGTCATCCCGATGTTAATAAAAAAATAAAAAGTAAACATAAATGTTACACCAAGCACAAGAAAAGACCCTTCCATGTCACGGGCCTTTATTGCAGTATCAAAACCTCTCCATATAATATACAAATACAACATGAATAAAATTATACTGCCCAAAAACCCCCTTTCTTCAGCAAATATTGAAAAGATAAAATCAGTATGATTCTCCGGAAGAAATCTGTATGGACCCTGCGTCCCTTTCATATACCCCTTCCCCCGAAAGCCTCCCGATCCTATGGAAACCTTTGACTGTGTTATGTGATAACCGATTCCCTTGGGGTCAGCCTGCGGGTCTATAAATGCTATTATTCTGTTTTTCTGGTACCCTTTCAATTTATTCCAAAGGAAATTACCCGCAATCGGCGCAGAGAGTAGTCCGATAATAACCATTATTAAAACAAGCTTTCTTTTTAAGCCGGCTGCTGCAACCAATGCCGCAAAGATAAACAGCAATATCAAGGTAGTTCCCAGATCAGGCTGTATCAAAATAGTGCCGGCCGGGACAATGAAAAACAAGGCTGTTGCCTTAAATAATTTTCTGAAACCAAGCTTTTCCCCCTTCTTCAGGCCCGACAGGTAACGTGAAAGAGCTAATATGAAAAGAATCTTGAAAAACTCCGAGGGTTGAAATGAAATAATACCGAGGCTTATCCATCTCTGCGCTCCCATGCCCTTTTTCCCCACAACCAGAACGATAATCAGAAGGACAATACCGAATATAAAAAGAAGATACGCAAACCTGATGAACCATTTGTAGTCAAGACTTACTATGATAAAAAAAGCGACCATGCTCAAAAGCATCCAGTAAAACTGTTTTGAATAAAAAGCCTGTTGCTTAATATCAAGAATCGGTCTCGTAGCGCTGTAAATCGTCATTACTCCAATCATGGACAAAATGACAAGCACAAACAGGATACTCCAGTCAAAATTATCTATAAGCCTTCGGTCTATCATATTTAAATAACGCTAACCCTTAAACCCTGTCTTAAGTTCTATGAATCATTCTGATTGCCGGTATTTTGTGCTTGATCAAAGTATGTTTCTATTATTCTTTTTGCAATCGGAGCAGCCCCTGTGCTTCCGTGTCCGCCGTGCTCGACAAATACGGCAACAGCTATCTGCGGATTATCCTCAGGGGCAAACGCTACAAACCAGGCATGATCTTTAAATTTTTCCGGAATATTTTCTTTACCAATATCTCCTCTGACAACCTGGGTGGTGCCCGTCTTGCCGCTTATGCTTACGATATCACTCCGGGACATACCCCCTGTTCCTCTTTTGTCCATAACAACGCCTAAAAGGGCCTTCTTAATAAACGATATATTTTCAGGTTTAATCGTTACAACACTTTCCTCCTTCACATCCTCCTTCAAATCCATTAAAAGATACGGCTTATACAACTTTCCATTGTTGGCAACCGCAGCCATAAGTCTTGCCATCTGGATTGGAGTGGTGGTTAAATAACCCTGGCCTATTACCGTATTAAGGGTCTCGCCCGTATACCACTTTTCATGTTTCATATTGCGCTTCCATACAGTATCCGGAACGATCCCGGACACTTCTCCCTCAAGCTCGACTCCGGTACGCCTGCCAAGACCAAAATCCCTTGCATATCTTGAGAGAGTATCTATAGGTAGATTTTTTGCAACTTCATAAAAATAGACATCACAGGACTCAACTAATGCTTTATACAAACGTACACTACCGTGACCGTCCCATTTCCAGCACCTGAAAATCCTCCCGAAATATATCGAACCGTTACAATTATACTCAGTATTCTTTGTAACAATACCTTCTTCCAGCGCAGCGATGGGCGTTATTATTTTAAAAGTGGATCCCGGAGGATACTGGCTCTGAATCGCCCTGTTCAACCTCGGCTTTTTTTTGTCTTTAACTAGCTGATTCCAATCCCTGTAATTAATTCCTCTTACAAAAAGATTCGGATCAAAAGAAGGCGCGCTGGCCAAAGCCAGAATCTCACCTGTATCCGGTTTAATAGCAACTATAGCGCCGGCCTTGCCCCTGAGATTTTCTTCAGCCACCACCTGAATGTCGATGTCAATGGTAAGTCTTATATCATCCCCTTTAACCGGCCGGTGTGTCCTTACGACTTTAATTATACTTCCGAGGGCATCGACCTCTAAAATTTTTTTACCGGCTTTTCCCCTCAAGGTGCCGTCATATACTTTCTCAATTCCAAATTGGCCTACGAATGACTTTCGGGGAATATCCACATACCCGGGGGACCGCATTTGATTAACACTCATGCGGCCGAGATAGCCTATAACATGGCTGGCAGAATGATTATAAAGATACTCTCTGCCATCAACCACTTCAATCTGCAAACCCGGGAAATCAATCCTTCTCGCCTCGACTTTCGCGACTTCTTTGAGGGTGATATCCTGTTTCAGTTTTACAGGCTCAAAGGGTATCGTCAGGGACCTGTCAAGTATGTCTTTAATATCATCTGACTTAAGCCCTATAAGCCTTGCCAGCATGGAAAGCGTCTCAGGATCTTTGGGGATGTCTTCCTTGACTACGGATATATCAAAAGACGGGATATTTTTGACCAGGGGCCTGTCATTTCTGTCATAGATTATCCCCCTTGGAGCCAGGATATCTATCACCCGCAGTCGATTGTGTTCATCGATTTTCCTGTATTCGCTGCCCTTTATTATCTGCAGGTCCCACAGCCTGAAGATGAAGACACCGAATAAGAAAATTACAATATAAAACGCTATAGTAATCCTTTTTTCCATTCTGACCAATTCACTGGATTCAAGGGACCTCTCGCTTCGTCATCATCTGAATCCCTGTTCTTCTTCTGCCATAATGTAATACTTATCCGGCTTGAATAAAACATACAGCGGCAGAGAAGCCAAAATTGTATACATAATCTCAATAACGGAGATATTCCAGGACCTGTTAACAAACGATATCTTTGAAAAAGTCTCAAGACATATATAAACCAGAAATACGTTGGCCACCGATAAAAAAATGATTGTCAACGTGTTAACAAGGATATTCCACTGGTAAACGGTTTCCCTGACCGATCTTACAAAAAAACCCGCGAAAGCCTTGCTTATAATATTGGGGCCAAGAATAAATCCGCTTGCCGTATCAATCAGAAATCCGGTCAAAGCGCCATAGATCGATCCTTTTACATGTCCATACCTCAGTGAGTAAAAGCATACGATAAGAAGAACAAAATCAGGTTTTATTCCTTTAAAAAAAACAGCCTGTACGGTCATTGCAATATAAGCTAATGCAAGATAGAGCAAAAAATTCTTCATCTCTTAAGTATTGCAACCTCTTCCACGGTATTCAGGTCCTGGGAGGGCGTAACCTCGATCAGTTGGAACATTTCCTCTTCCTCTTTTGTTACATCCGTCACATAACCTATCAAAAGCCCCGCAGGGTATATTCCCTCAAGCCCGGAAGTTACAATCCGTTCTCCGACCTTGACCTCAGACTCCCTTGATACATATTTCAAGGTACATCTGTTATCTCCTCTTCCCTCCAGGACCCCTTCTATTCTTGAAGACTGAAGCCTGACGGCAACGGAAGAATTTATATCGGTTATAAGAATAATATTGGCCCCTTCCTTAAAAACGCCGTGGATTTTTCCAACCGGCCCGAGAGATGTTGCAGCGACCATGTCTTTTGCAATGCCGTCATTTGTCCCTTTATTTATCCATAATATCTGAAACCAGTTAGTCGGATCTCTTGCAAAGACCCCGGCTGTCGTAATATAATCATGCCTTTCAGACTTAAGATTCAGAATTTTCCTTAACCTTTCATTCTCCAGCCGTATTTCTGCATACATGTTTTTCTCATGCATGGATCTATTTATTTTATCAATCAGTTTTTTATTTTCAGCCTCTTTCCCGGCAATTATTATATATGTATAAATGAGATTCTTGACACTCTTTATTACGGCGGAACTTCCCCTTTCAAGTATTTTCAGGGGATACATAGGCAAGTCAAGGAAACGGCTTTTACTTTTAACGCTCTGGTATGTGAGCAATGCAAATACGAGAAGAATAAAAAAAGCGAACAGAGAAAACTTCTTTTTTAACATTACCTCTTGGTTCTCATATCGAAACCCTTCTTAAAATATCCAGGTCATCCAGCACCTTTCCGACACCATAAACAACCGCCAAAAGCGGGTCCTCCGCAACAATCACGGGAAGGCCTGTTTCACTTCTGATAAGAGAGTCAAGCCCTTTTAAGAGGGCCCCTCCGCCGGCAAGAATAATCCCCCTGTCAACTATATCGGACGCAAGCTCCGGGGGAGTGTTTTCAAGGGCCACCTTTATTGCATTCACTATAACCGTTATGGTCTCGTTTATCGCCTCTCTGATCTCATCTTCAAATATTGTAATGGTCTTTGGAATACCCGAAACGAGGTCCCTGCCCTTAATTTCCATAGACTTGTTTTCAGCGTCAAGTTTAGCAGCCGATCCAATTTGTTTTTTGATACGTTCAGATGTCCTGTCCCCGATAAGAATTCTGCCCTTACTCTTTATATGATTCACTATATCCTCGTCCATTTTATCGCCGCCTATCCGGACTGCCTTGCTGTAAACAACACCATGCAGTGAAATAACCGCCACGTCGGTGGTCCCACCCCCGATGTCGACTATCATATTACCCGAGGGTTCTCCAATAGGGAGCCCGACGCCCAGCGCAGCCGCCATCGGCTCTTCTATAAGAAATATTTCCCTGGCGCCTGAAGCCTGGGCTGCGTCTTTTACCGCCCTCTGCTCCACCTGGGTTATACCTGACGGGACCCCGATTGCTATTCTCGGAGAGATAAAACTTTTTCTGTTATGGACCTTTCTGATGAAATACTTAAGCATTTCTCCCGTCTTATCAAAATCCGCTATGACGCCCTCCTTCAAAGGCCTCATCGCGGTTATATTCGCCGGTGTCCTGCCAAGCATTTTTTGTGCCTCTGTTCCGACAGCTATGACCTTGTCCTTTTGTATCGCGACAACAGAAGGCTCATTACAGACAATTCCCTTGCCTCTGACAAACACAAGCGTGTTGGCCGTGCCAAGGTCTATAGCAAGGTCATTTGAAAACCATCCAAGAATTTCATGAAACATGTACTCCCCCTTGTTTATCCTCTATAACTCTGGTTTTTGCGATCTCGTCACCAAGCCTCATACCTTTTTCATTGCCTATTATAACAAGGCCCTCAAAAAGTAAAATCACCGTTACAATGGCAAATGAAAGTATCCATCCAATTAAGGGAATCCCTCCTAAAACGCCGCACAGAATATATCCGACTGCAAAAGGGAAATTCCTGAAGATCGATTCTTTAAAGCTGCATGCGGTAACAGCGCCCGTTTCATCAAAAGAAACCACTTTGAGCCCCATAAGTTTTTTGCCGACGCTCCTTCCCTGAAACAATCCATCAGCAATTAATAGGTATATCAGACCTGCAAAATATCCGACCTTCGATATTATTTCAAATAACGCCACGATTATTATGAAATCAATTGTCCTTGCTATGGATCTGCTTAGAAATCCGGCCTTTGTTACTTCTTCCTGTCCACCAGGGGACTTGTCATAAAGGGTCTCTGACGAGTTCATATTAAAATCCATTCATACTAACAAAAAGCCTTCTATATTTCAAGAACCATAACACAGCGTCCATAATTACGGCAGGTTTACCGGAAATCCCTTCCCGTGCGCAAATGCGTTAAGCAGTTTCTCCGCGTATCCCTTTTCCAATTTAAAACCGTACTTGTCCGCAAGCTTCGCAGCCTTTAAAAACGCACTTTTTGCCTGTCTTTCCTGTCCGCTTAAATAGTCTATTTCTCCAATTCCCAGTAAGCAGTATACCATGCCTCTCGGATCTTTAGTTTGCCTGAAAAATTCTAAAGACCGATTGAAACTCGCAATAGCTTTTTTCATTCTCCCCATCATCATGTACGAAGTCCCTTCGCTCCAGAGCGTATATGCATAACTAACCCTGTCACCGATTTTTTTATACAAAACCCCGGCCTTTTTAAAATAAGCCAGAGCGTCCCCGTAATCTCCGGTCATTCTTTGAACATTCCCCAACCCGCAATATGAATAAGCAAGTCCAAAGCGGTCATCCAGCAAATTAAAACTCCTGTTTGCCAATTTATAATATCTTTCAGAGTCCTTGATCCGGACTGCAACTCTCGAGCTTCCTCCAAGTCCGCAGTATGAATAAGCTATCCCCGACCTGTCTTTTAAAACTCTGAACTTCCGGAGCGCCGAATCAAAGTTTTTTAATGCCTGTTTTATGTCCCCTTTTATTCTGTAGGTGCCGGCTCTTGCCCACGCGGAAAAAGCCTCGCCCCTCCTGTCATTAAGCGACCTGTATAACCGGTTGGCCTTATTTATCAGATCAAGAGCTTTACTCCAATCTCCAAGCGCCCTCAAAGAAAGCCCCAGACCGACCAATGCGTCAGCCTCTGCATTTCTTTCATCAAGGACTTCCGCAAGCTTAAGCCCTTCTTCATAATATGTCTTTGCTGTTGTAAAGCCGCCTTTTGCTCTTAATGTATCACCCAGGGAAAGATAAGAATTGAGTATACCTGAAACATCCGATTTTTTTTTAAACGAGTTAAGCGCTCTTTTATATAATTCAATCGCACGGCCGTATTCCGCCGACTTCCTGTGTTCTTCAGCCCGCTCAAAAAGGACCTCTCCGATATCCCGCCCGGCTTTATCTTTAAAGCTTACCGGCATTTCTCCCTTACAGTATTAACGGTTTCCGCATAATCTTTCGAGTTATAAAAAGCACTCCCCATCACGACAATATCAGCCCCGGCCAGAACCACTTCCGATACATTTTCCACATTAACTCCACCGTCCACCTCGATATCCACCTTATATTTATTTTCATTAATCAGGTTTTTTAATCTCTGAATTCTGGAAAATGTCTCCGGAATAAATTTCTGTCCTCCAAATCCTGGATTCACGGACATTAGAAGCGCCATGTCTATGTATGGAAGTATAACTTCGATATGACTGAGCGGGGTCGCCGGGTTAACGGAAACCGCCGCCTTTATTCCAAATTCTTTTATATTCTGTATGGTCCTGTGCAAATGCACACTCGCCTCCGAATGAACAGTAATGATATCAGCTCCGCTTTCCGCAAAATCTCTTATATATCTGTCAGGTCCTTCGATCATAAGATGAACATCAAGTGGAAGAGAAGTAATCTTTTTTACAGACTTCACAACAAGTGGCCCGATAGTTATATTCGGCACAAAATGTCCATCCATTACATCTATATGAATAAAATCAGCTCCCGCTCTTTCAGCCGCTGTTATTTCTTCACCAAGTTTAGAAAAATCCGCCGATAAGATTGACGGCGCTATCTTTACCACGAGACCCCCTTTATATTGTCAATTTGAAATCCAATTAAAACCACATACCCCAGCCCCGGCCGAGTGTAACCTCCACTGAATCGCCTTTTTTTATAATAGCCCCGGCTTCCGGTTTTTGAAATATAATCCTGCTGCCCTCGTCCTGCTCTATAAGTTCAATCCCGAGCTTCTTTGCCAGTATTCTTGCGTCATCCACCGACATATTGACAAAGGAAGGGCACTTGTAGGATACATCGTACGACCCGAGACTTACAAGAAAATTTATTTTGTTGCTCTCTATGTTGCCCGGCAAAGGTCTCTGTGCTATTATCCTGCCTTTTCCCACGGTATCTGAATGCACCCGCATAATTTTTTTTACTTTAATGCCAAGATTATTCAATGTGAGCTTTGCGTCCTTGAGCATCTGTCCTTCAAAGGACGGCATTGAATACACCTCGGGCCCTTTGCTCACAATGACACGCACTTCGGTTCCAAGCGGAATCTCCCCTCCCGGTTCAACATCCTGTTTTACGATATGACCCTCTTCAATTTCACTATGATGCTCCTCGCCATCCGCTCTTAAAAACATTTTCCTTTTTTTCAGAAGTTCCTCTGCCTGTGTTAAGCTTTTCCCGACAAGCAAAGGCACATCAGCGGTCTTTTCAAAATTAATCATTTGATAAGCAATAAATGCCGCCACAGCCCCGACAGCAATAAATGCTATAAAATAAGCGGTCAATTTCAAAAAGCTTCTAATCATTCTTAAGATCGAACCTCATTCCCTGTTTCAGTCTTCTTCCCTGCAAAAACGCCTTAATCGTCATAACAGGTTTCCCGGACGGCTGAACTTCAAGTATGGAAAGCCTTCCCCTGCCTGCTCCCACATACAGTTCATTTTTGGTCACGCTGTCTATCAATCCGGGCTCTCCGTCTCCATCCAGTTCCCCGGCCTTTATGATTTTAATTCTTTTCCCCTCAATAAAACCATAAGCCCCGGGCCATGGATTCACGCCTCTGATAAAATTATATATATCTTTTGCCGATTTTGACCATTGAATAAATCCATCCGTTTTTTTCAGAATGGGGGCGTACGATGGCTCGCCTTTTTGAGGGTCGGGGTTCAGGCTCCCGTTTTCCAATCCCTCCAGTGTGGGAAGTAATAGACCGGCCCCGGTTTCCGAAAGTTTCCGGGACAGGCTCCCGGATGAATCCTCCGGGCTAATTCTCACCTCTTCCTTAAGCAAAACAGGGCCCGTATCCATACCTTCGTCCATTTGCATTGTGGTAATCCCTGTTTTGTCTTCACCGTTGATTAAAGCCCAATTTATCGGCGCGGCGCCGCGATATTCCGGCAGAAGGGAGGCATGAATATTTACACATCCAAACTTCGGCAAACAGATTATTTCCGGCGGTAAAATCTGTCCGTATGCGGCAACAACAATTGCAGACGGATTTAATGTCTTAAGTTCATCGATGAAACCCGCGTCTCTTACTTTCCTGGGCTGAAAGATTTGCAATCCCGCGCTTTGGGCCACAAGCTTTACAGGGCAGGATTTTATCCGTTTTCCACGTCCGCTCTCCCTGTCCGGCTGTGTAACAACGGCAAGCACTTCATGCTCTGAATTCAGAAGTATTTTAAGGGGAAGGACCGCAAATTCCGGCGTTCCGAAAAAAACTATTGTCAAAACATATCCTTTCAGAGGACCAGCACAGCAGTTTGCAATCTCTTACTCCCCGCTTAAAATTTTTTCTTTCGCGTAGCGCTTTTTAAAGAATTCCCTTTTGATGCGTCCGATTCTATCTATTAAAAGGACCCCGTCGAGGTGGTCTATTTCATGCTGAAGCGCCCTTGCTAAAAGTCCGCTCCCCTCTATCTCAATCGGCCTGCCATGCCTGTCAAGTCCTTCCACCTTAACTTCGTCGGCCCGCTTAATAACCGTCGTATAACCCGGAATGCTTAAACACCCCTCTTCCGAATCATTCGCCCCCTCTTTATGGACAATTTCCGGGTTTACGAGAACAAATAGAGAACTTTTTTCATCAGTTGCGTTTACATCAATTACCGCAACACGTTTCGAAACCCCGACCTGATTGGCGGCCAGACCTATACCCGGCGCCGCATACATGGTTTCTATCATGTCATCAATAAGTTTCTGAAGTTCGGAATCAAACTCATTAACCGGCGTGGTTTTCTCGCTCAATACCTTATCCGGATACTTCTTAATCTCAAGCACAGCCATTTTTTAATTTAATCATTTTTTAAATAAAATAACAAGTTAGACGAAGTGTGACTAAAAAGACGGTGAGATAAAAAAGGATGGAAAAACCCCTTATTACTTTAAGCGCTTTCTATACCCGGGAAATCTGTGCTTCAACCTGGGCCCCTTTGGAAATGGAAATGTATTCTTTATAGCGTATTTCTCCGTTACCCTGAGCGCCGGGACCTATTTCAATCTCATCGCCTTCCAGCTTGCCGCTGAATTCACCATTTATATATATCTTTTTTGCCTTGATCTCTCCTCCACTGAACTTGCCGGAGATGTTTACATTATTGCCTGCGATAATATTTCCACCTTTCAATTCCCCCTCAATATAAACACTTCCTTCTCTGGCTTCGACCATCCCGTTGCAGGTCCCTTTGATTACAATTTTGGAGTTTTGTACCGCTTTTATATTTCCTTCTATGTCTCCGCTCAACTCTACATCGCATGTCACATTAATATCCCCGGTTAATTTACTTCCTTTCAGTATGGTGTTAACTTTTGAGTTACTTATTCCGGCATCCATACTTTCGGCATTCATTTCATTTGTAGTATTTTTTGTAATATCTTTTTTATTCTTTGCTTTTTTGCCGTTACCGTCCGTTTTAATATCTTTTTCGTCCGGAACCCATTTATTAAACATTTAACGCCTCCGTGCTTTTTGCTGAATAAGATTTCTAATTATAGAGATATTTTCTTATATTCGGTATAGACCCATCAGAACTTAAATTAATTAATGACTTCCTGTGATTTTCCCTGTAACATACGATAAGCTTCTCCTTCATGAACTTGGAGCGCTCAGGTCCGGCGAGCAATATATTGACAAGTGTCCGGCGTCTTGATAGTATGTTCACTTATATAGAGTCTGTTTATTAACTTGACAAATGAGCCGTCATTCCCGCAGCCTGTCTGCCGATAGGCAGGTCTGTTGAGCGGTAATCCAGTCTTTCAAATAGGTTCTGGATGCCCGATTACAAGCCTTCGGGCATGACAAAAATAAAAAATAGCACTTTATAAACAGCACGATATAAGGGCCATGGAACAAAGAGGATAATATGTTTGAAGATGCTCTGCAAATAACATTTCTACAAAACAGGATCATGGATTATCTTATTGCCCTTTTAATCTTTGTTATTGGTATATTTATCATCCGGGTCCTCAAAAGCGTCATCCTGCGTCGTTTAAAGGTCTGGTCACAAAAAACCGCCACAACAATAGATGATTTCCTGGTCCGGATAGTTGAAAAAAAACTTATCCCCCTCCTTTATTTTGGCGTCTTGTATATGTCCTTCATGAGTCTGACTTTGACCCCTGCAGCAGGCAAGGTCATTAATATCTCAATCGCGGTCATCCTGACCTATTTCGGCGTGCGCTTAATATTGTCCTTCCTTAATTACTCACTGGAAAGATACTGGGTAAAAAAAGACGTTGATACCAGCAGACAGCAGAGTCTCAAGGGGATTGTCACAATACTGAAAGTTGCCGTATGGGGCGCAGCGCTCACCTTCCTCCTGGATAATTTAGGCTTCAAGATATCCGCTCTCGTTGCCGGCCTGGGCATAGGCGGCATAGCGGTCGCCCTGGCGGCGCAGACGATCCTGGGCGATTTATTCAGCTATTTTGTTATATTCTTTGACCGCCCTTTTGAAATCGGCGATTTTATTATTATAGGAGATTATCTGGGGACTATCGAGCATATCGGAATAAAAACCACGAGGGTGCGCAGTCTCGGCGGAGAACAATTGGTTTTTTCAAATACCGACCTTACGAATTCCCGTATCCGGAATTACAAAAGAATGGAAAAACGCCG
>JAUVPO010000140.1 GCA_030598625.1 Deferribacteres bacterium
AAAAGTCGGGGCAACAGGAATATTATTGTCACCGGACCTATTATCCGAAAATACAAGCGCATCTCACATTGCAAGGAATTTAAATGATGCAGTAGAGTGGATAGTAGAAAGAGAGAACATACCTGACTAAGCAGGCAGGCTGCTTTTATAATTCAGTCAAACTTAATTCCAAAAGTTTACCATCAATATTTATCATCTTTTTGTATCTGTCGTTGGCTTTATCAACAGCGTATGTGCGCAGATACAAATGATGAGAACGTCCGGCGCTTTTTGTTGCGGTTTCGAAAATTAGTTTATTTTCTCCTTTATAGTGATACGGTTGCTCAATTCTTATGTCCTTTTTTATCGGCGACAGTATTACATATGCATGCTCTTTCTTGTATTTAATGAGACTTAGCACTCTGCCAAGCATGTTATACTGCGTTTCGTTCTTGTCGCTAATCTCTATAATATTCAACAATTCGCTCAAAAGCTTGTCCCGTTGCTTGATTGCATCAATACGATACATAATAAAATCGTTATTTGAATACTGAACATCATTTTTTACAAAAAAAGGCATCCCGACTGTAGAGACATATATCTTTTTTTGATCTTTCCCGGGTTCGCGGGCATAGACTTTCGCATTAATCGCGCCAAACAGCAGTACAGCTATTATCGTCATAACGCATATTTTTCGGGACATGTTGTCAGGACTTTTTTTCATTTTATAAATCCCTGCACAGGATTTCTCCATTCGCTCATTATTTTTATTTTTTTGATATTGTCTTTCTTGGCGCTTTGTAAACAAACCAGTCTTCTTTGGTTATTTCATGAAAATAGTCCGCTTCATCAATTAATATCCCGGCAGTTGTTTTTCTTACAGCAGCTATTTCCACCCTTACACCTTCCCCTTTCAGATGTACGACCAAATCCACAAAATCCGAATCGCCCGACATTATGATAATGGTGTCAACCTTTGAAGCAAGTTGTGTTGCTTTGATCGATAGCGGGATATCAGCAGACTTATGACACGGAATAACCGAACCTTAATAGTTTTCGTGCAATCTTTCAGCGAATTTGGAAGAAATGGACTTGCCTTCCCGAAAATAAAGCAGTCTGTTTAATCCTCTCTCATTCAGCAATTTCGGGATCAACTTATCAAAATTGATCATTGAATTTTTTGATTTGGAGAGTTCATGGATACTCCGTTCAATATTGTTTCCATCGCAAAGGATAGCTACCGATTGATTAATTGAAATATTTCCCATAATTGGTTGTTAAGAAGGAGAAAGGAAAAGCTGGTAATATACAAGGCCCGCAAAGACCATGCCTATAACAAACAGCCAGAATGATAATTTTACCGCCGTATCCGAGCGGGTAAAATTATCATTTGATCTCCTGAATTTTTTATACGCTTCTTCCTGCTTATTTACAAACAGATAAAACATACATTTCACTAACAGTCTGCTCCCGACAGAATGAAGAAATTGAATAGATACCGCAGACAGAAAAGCCAATCCAAAATATATCAGCGAAAAGATTAATAAGTATTTGTTTTGTAAAACAGGATTGTTCTTTGCATTAATTAAGACATTCGTTAACCAATATATAAACCCGCCGGAAAGAGCAATAATCGTTACGGAGAAAGCAAGCGCTGATCCTCTATAATACTTAACATAACTATGAAATTCTTCTCTTTCTTCCTTGGTCCCTTCTCTTTCTTCTGTGTCTAAGTTTGTCATAACTTTTCCATTCTATCAAATCTTTTTTGATTTGTCACTAAAAGGCATGTCCGGTCTTCCAAGTCAAATATATCTTATCCTTTTAATTCCGGACCAGCGGGGATGCAACGCGCGGATTGATCTGCTTCCTCTCCTATTTTACCACGCCTGGGAAGTAGCATAAATTCATCCCTGCATGCTTCAGGCCTGTAAGACTCCAGGTCAAACACACCTATCCTTTTCTCCAGCTTTCTGGCAAGATGAGAAAAGCTGTAACATACAAGCCAAAATCCTATTGCCATACTAAAATAAGCGGCATACATTTTGTCAGGCTGACGCTGGCTTATAATTATGCCTGTTTGCGTTAATTCAATGACACCGATAATATAAGTAACAGAGGTGTCTTTAAACAGTGAAACAAAAAAACTCACGAATGAAGGCAGCATCATCTTGAATCCTTGAGGAAGCACAACAAATCTCATGGCCTTATATCTCGACATGCCGGTTGACAGCGCCGCCTCAAGCTGGCCCCTGGGCACTGCCATAATCCCCGCCCTTACGATCTCGGCCTGATAAGCGGCGGCATATATGGAGAGGGATACTACAGCGCTCCAGAATATAGTCACACTTCCACCAAAAAAATACGGAAGGAAAAAATAAAACCAGAAAATAAGCATAATCAAAGGAGTTGAACGCACGATCTCTATAAATGCAATGCACGGATATTTAATGTATAATCTGCATGAAAGTCTGCTATACCCTAACAGCGCGCCAAATATGAAACTGGAACCTATGGCAAGGAGCGCCAGTATGATGTTCAGGCAAAGCCCGCCTATCTCCCCTTTCGGATAGGGACCTAAAAGATAAAAATTAATGTTTGCAAACTGTTCAAGCAAATCCATCCCCTCATAAAGTTTTTGAATGAGTTATACTGGAAACGTCAATTTTCAGAATTTTCTCAAGCAGTATAATGACTGAAACCATTATGCCTGCCAAAACAATATAAAATAACGTCGCTATACTGGTTGCTTCGATACCCCTGAAAGTAAGAGATTCAATCTGCTGTGTCGCCCACGTCAGTTCAGGGGCCGTTATTGCCATGCAAAGAGAAGTGTTTTTGAAATTATGGACCATTCTCGTACCGAGAGGAGGGAGGGCAGTCCTGTACATCTGGGGAAGGAGCACATAGAGATACTGCTGTACGCGGCTCAGTCCAGTAGATATTGCAGCGTCTCTCTGACCATGCGGTATCGACAGCCTTCCGCTACGTAGAATATCCGATACATAAGATGCATTGTCGATGGTAAGACCGAGGATTCCTGCCACAACCGGATAATATAAATAGGCATTAAGCTTTGCTCCTATGCTGGAAGGAAGAACTTCCGGGAAAACAAAATAAAAGAAAAGTATCAAGAACAGTCCCGGGATATTGCGGAAGATTTCAACATAAAGATTACCAAGTATATGAAAAATCCTTATTCTTGAAATCCTCATTATGGCTATTACGGTGCCGAGGCATAGAGAGGTAACGGTTGTTGTAGCTAATAGTATTAAGGTTATCTTAACACCTGTTATCATCATCTGGAGATATGGCTCCCTGAAAGGGATACTCCAGTCAAATTCGTAACTTAACTCGAAGATTCCTGTTCCTCCTCTTGTTTTTCGTCGAAGATGGGAATATGAAAGACACTGCTCATGAAGCTTTTTGTCCTTGGATGCTGCGGATTTACAAATATGTCGGGAGGGGTCCCTACTTCAAGAATTTCGCCGGCATCCATGAAGACCACCCTGTCGGCCACTTTCTGGGCAAAGCCTATCTCATGAGTAACAACAATCATTGTCATGCCTTCTTTTGCGAGTGAGACCATTACATCAAGGACTTCGTTTATCAGTTCCGGATCAAGTGCGGAAGTCGGTTCATCAAAAAGCATTATCTTCGGCTCCATGGCGAGGCTCCTTGCTATGGCAACACGCTGCTGCTCTCCGCCTGACAGCTGCACAGGGAAGGCGTCGCGTTTATGGACCAGCCCGACCTTTTCAAGGAGTTTAAGCGCCCTCTCCGTTGCCTTTTTCCTGTTCAGCCCCCTTACCTTGCGCGGGGCAAGGGTAATGTTTTTAATTGCCGTTTTATGAGGGTAGAGATTGAAATGCTGAAAGACCATGCCTATTTCAGCCCTGAGAGCGGTCAAATCAGTTTTGGGATCGGAGAGGTACATCCCGTCAACAATTATTTCGCCGTCATCAATCAACTCAAGCTTATTGATTGTTCTAAGAAGGGTGCTTTTACCGGCTCCGCTCGGACCGCATATAACGATCACCTCGCCTTTAGAAATCTCGAGGTTTATATTTTTCAATACATGGGTATTATTAAACCATTTGTTGGCAGTGATGAATTTAATCAATGTTTAAACCAGCTTTTAAGAAAGTTGAAGTCGATATGGCTGCATGTTGACGCGTCTTTTATTATTTCAAAAGAACAAATGCTTTGTCAATGGAACAAAGCAGTATTTGACACAAATTTTCTTCATTGCCTTGCACAGACAATATTTTATAAATCAATCACTTCCGACCGTTTTGTCCGGGTATCGAATATCATGATAGTCGCTCTGCCGCCGAACCCGTGCGCTGTTCCAGGATTCAGCACCAATGTATTTCCAACCTTCAAATTTTCACAAATATGTGTGTGTCCACAAATGACAACATTGTATTTTCCGCAATTAATTAAGGCGTCCTTCAGTTGTGGTTCAGTCCCATGATAACAGGCAAACTTTAAACCATCTTCCTTGATTTCACAAAAATCACCTCTTATTTCACCGTTTATTTCATTAAATGCAGCAACCAGCCTTAACTTGTCACCATCGTTATTTCCGAAAATCCCTACGAGTTTTATATCGTTACAGGCCCTGACAGAATTAGGATTTATGTAATCCCCGATATGCAGTACATATTCGACGTTTTTATTTTTAAAAATTTGAACGCTTTTACTAATATTTTCAAGGTGATCGTGTGAATCCGATATTATACCTATTTTCATAATAAACTCCTTCCCATTTCCCAAATCCCGAAAGAAAGTACCGTTTTATACGTCCTTGCTTCCTTTAATCCTTAAGCGTAAGGTTATCGCAACTTTCCCATAGATGATACAACAATCTTAAATCAAGGTCAGTCTGTAAATCAAAAATGTTTCCATGAAAGTTTTTTCCTGAGCTATCAATTTATGGTCCCAGCCAAGTTGCCTTGATATTCTTAGAGCCTGTTCGGGTTTTGCAATTGAGGAATAAATCATCTGAATATATCCATCCGATTTAATATATTCCTTTGCCTCATTAAAAAATCTTTCAACTAATCCTTTATTAGAATCAAATAAAGCTTTATCGAAATTTGTCTTTGGTATTCCGTCCATATAAGGGGGAGTAAAGAAGATCACGCTAAATATATGCTGCTGATATAATGGAGAAAAAAGATCTCCTTCTATTACCGATACAATACTCTCCAACCCGTTTGCCCTGACATTTTTCCGGGCAAACCGGACAGCCACGGGATTAATGTCTATCGCGATAACCCTTGAAGCCCTGTGGGCCGCCGTAATCGCCTGAATCCCGGAGCCCGTCCCCATATCCAGCACTATGTCTTCAGGATTCACTTTAATGTGTTTCGCCATAAATTTACTTGTATAATAATATCCCGGATTAAATACTTCCTCTGAGATTTCATAGATATTCCCCAAAACCCGGACCCTTTGCGGCCCATATCTCTGGACTTTTTTTATGAGCCAGACCGACAATGACTGTTTCAGGCGTGCAAACATATTTTTATATATTACTCCTATCCGGTATTGATATAAAACCGACCTTGATGTTAGTATTAGTCATACATTAACCTGGTC
>JAUVPO010000033.1 GCA_030598625.1 Deferribacteres bacterium
AATCAAACACATAATGATCGGGTTCATAAGTCTGAATGTATGCCTTTCCCGGTATATTACCCCTCCCTGACCTTCCCGCAAGCTGCGTGAAAAGCTGGAAGGCCCTTTCAGCCGACCTGAAGTCAGGCAGGTTCAACGCGACGTCAGCCGATATAACAGCCGACAGCGTTACATCCGGAAAGTCATGGCCCTTGGCCACCATCTGGGTCCCCAAAAGCGCGTCGATCTTCTTTTCCTCCATCTGTTTGATAATCCGGTAATGCGAGAGTTTTTTTTGAGTGGTATCTCTGTCCATTCTTTTAAACAAAAGATCCGGCAGCAAAAGGCGGATGTCTTCTTCGACCCTCTGCGTACCGGCGCCGAGGTATTTCACTCCAGTGCCTTTACAGTTCGGACACAGTTCATCGGGAATCAGGTATGAATTGCAGTAATGGCAGTTTAATGTGCCCGTGTCTTTGTGATAAATAAGAGTGATGCTGCAGGCGGGACACTTATATGTGTGACCGCAGTCAGTGCACATGAAAAAAGGGGAATAGCCCCTCCTATTGAGCATTATCAGCGACTGGTAGCCATCGGACATATTCTTCTTCAGGGCATCGAGGAGTTTAATAGAGAATGAAAAGGTCTGCTTGTCCGCCTTTGTCATGTCTATGATTTCAACATCCGGAAGTGGCCTCTTTTCCACCCTGTGCTTAAGCTCCAGGTATTTAAACTTCCCTTTTTGGGCCGTGTAAAACGCCTCCATTGACGGAGTAGCGGACCCGAGAACTATCTTTATGTTTTCAAGCTGCGCCCTCGCAAGTGCAACGTCTCTTGCGTTGTATCTCAACCCCTCAAACTGTTTATACGACGACTCCTGCTCTTCATCTATTACAATGAGACCGGGATTTTCAAAGGGGGCAAAGACAGCGCTCCTGACGCCGATAACAGCCTTGACCTCACCGTTCCTCATCTTTTGCCACTGCGTTATCCTTTCACCAATGGAAAGACCGCTGTGAAAAAACACAACTTTGTCCCCAAAGCTTCTGCGGAACCTGTCGATCATCTGGGCGGTAATGGCAATCTCGGGAACGAGGACTATCGCCTCCCTGCCTTCCGGAAGCGATTTGACCGCATTGATATAGACTTCCGTCTTGCCGCTGCCCGTAACGCCGTGCAGGAGAAAAACGCCCTCATCTTTTTCATTTATCGCGGCAAGGGCGTCGCGCTGTTCTGAATTCAGCTTGATTCCCTTTTCCTTTTTTATATCTTCATCATAAGTAATTCTGGATTTACCCGCCTTTTTACCCGTAAAAAAGGCCGAGGGCACCGCGTTCTTTAATGCCAGCCCTGAAGACGACATATAATACTGCGCGGTCCACTCAATAAGCTTCAGCAAGTTCTCAGGCACAAGAGGTTTGTCATCAAGGAGGGACTTTATCTCTTTGAGCTTTATTGAACTGTCCAGCTTCTTTTTGCCAAAGCCAACGACGATCCCCGTCTTACGGCCCCTCTTAAAAGGCGCCTCAACACGGCATCCGGGCTTTATCGCTCCCTGAAGCTCATCAGGAACGATGTAAGTAAAGGCTTCAGCATTTATGGGAAAAAGTACATCGGCATGCATATTTTATTATCGTTTTTTACTTTCTCCTGAACCACCACTTCTCTATTTCAACCGCGATAAATACAACAGATGAGAGCGCCAGCGTGATAAGCAGTTCACCTGCGGTAAGGGGAGCGGTCCTGAAGATCGGATTCAGGACAGGGATGTATATTGTCCCCATCTGGAGAACAAACGTAAGAAGCACCGCGCCCAAAAGCGGCTTGTTGGAAAACAGTCCCAGCTTAAACAGCGACTCTTTTTCAGACCTGATGGCAAGCACATGCCCCATCTGACTAAGCGACAGGACGGTAAACACCATGGTCTGCCAGTGAGTCCCTCCTGATTTAATGAACCATGCCTGAGTAAAAACCGATACGCTGCCCATAAGGAGTCCGACCCAGAACAGGTGGTAACCAAGGCCATGCGCGAATATGCTCTCCTTTGGATGCCGGGGCGGCTTGTTCATAATGCCCTTTTCCGCTGGTTCCACTGCAAGGGCAAGCCCGGGGAGTCCGTCGGTAACAAGGTTGATCCAGAGTATGTGGATCGGTAAAAGCGGGATGGGAAGCCCGAGAAATGGCGGCAGGAATATCGTCCATATTTCACCGGAATTGCTCGTCATAGTATATTTGATAAACTTGCGGATATTGTCAAATATCCTCCTGCCTTCTTTCACCGCCTTCACTATTGTCGCGAAGTTGTCGTCAAGGAGTATCATATGTGAGGACTCTTTTGATACGTCCGTGCCTGTGATCCCCATTGCCACGCCGATGTCCGCCCTCTTCAGGGCAGGCGCGTCATTGACACCATCACCTGTCATGGCGGTAAACTCCCCTTTGTCCTGAAGGGCCTTCACTATCTTTATCTTTTGCTCAGGGGCCACCCTCGCATAGACCCTTATCTTCTCAACCTTCTCTTCAAATTCTTCAAGTGACAGTTTGTCCAGTTCCCGTCCTGTAATTACACCGTCCCCGTCATCGATTATTCCGAGCCTCCTGGCAATATTTCTCGCGGTCAACGGATGGTCCCCGGTTATCATCACGGGTTTTATTCCCGCTGTCTTACATATTTGGACAGCCTCTTTGGCCTCTTCCCGAGGAGGGTCCATCAGTCCGGCTACACCGATAAACGTAAGGCCGGACTCAACCGAGCCATGAGTCATTTCAGAAGGAAGGGAACTCCAGTTCCTGTATGAAAACGCGAGCGTCCTCAACCCATCCTCAGCCATTCTCTCACTTGCATCCGCTATGTCCCTGCGAATCTTATCATCAAGTTCAACCACACCGTCTTTGGTTAGAATGGCGGACGAGTTATCAAGGATGTTTTCAGTGGCGCCTTTGGTAAAGGAGACAATGTTTCCACCCTGCAAGGGGACGGCGCGCCGTGCCCCTGCTTCATGGAAAGTCGTCATACATTTCCTGTCGGAATCAAACGGTATTTCAGCGATCCTCGGAAATTCTTTTTCTAGTGTCTCTTTGTTAAACCCGTTCTTAACGGCAATTTCATAAAGCGCGATCTCTGTCGGATCACCTAATACATTATCGTCCTTGTCCGGGACAGCATCGTTGCTGAGAGCAAGCGCATGAAATAAAGTCGGGAGAGGGTCCATGTTAAAACGCTTTTCTTCATTTTTCACTATCAACTTTCCACTTGATACTATCTCGCCATTTACAAATATCTCTTCAACCGTCATCTTGTTAAGTGTAAGGGTGCCTGTTTTGTCAGAGCATATGTACGTAACCGAACCAAGTGTTTCCACTGCGGGCAATTTCCTTACGAGAGCATTCTGCTTCACCATTTTCTTTGCCCCGAGGGCAAGGGAAATGGTGACAACCGCCGGCAGGGCCTCAGGGATTGCCGCGACTGCCAGGCTTATGGCGGTAAGAAACATTAACAGCGGGGCTTCTCCTCTCATAAGCCCTGTTATAAATACAATCGCGCATATCGCAAGGACGGTTATCCCACGACGCTGCCCGCATTTCGCGAGTCTTTTTTGCAGAGGGGTCTTTACCTCCTCTTCTTCCTGAAGGAGTGTGGCGATCCTCCCAAGTTCCGTTTTCATTCCAGTGGCAACAACCATGCCCATGCCACGTCCGTATGATACGATAGTCCCTTTATAGGCCAAATTCTTCCTGTCTCCAAGCGATATTGATTCTTCATGTAATGGATTAACGGATTTCTCGACCGGGATGGATTCACCTGTCAGCGCCGCTTCTTCGATCTTTAATTGCGCGGATTCCGTAAGCCTGATATCAGCAGGCACTATCTTGCCGGCTTCAAGCAACACCACATCTCCCGGAACAAGCTCTGACGCGGTAATACTCACCCTGTCTCCGTCTCTGAGAGTCAGGGCAACCGGGGCCGCCATTTCCTTCAGCGCCTTCATTGCCTTTTCAGCACGGTATTCCTGCACAAAACCGATAATCGCATTGAGGACCACAATAACTACAATTGCAATGGTGTCAATTAGTTCACCGATAATACCAGACACTGCCGCAGCGGCTATCAGCACCATAATCATAAAGTCCTTGAACTGATCAAGGAACATCATCAATACTGTTTTCTTCTTAGTTTCCTTTAATTCATTGGGGCCGTATTCATGCAGTCTCCTTACGGCTTCTTCGGAAGTAATCCCCCCTTCAGAAGATTTCAATATTTCATATATGTCGATTATATCTCTTTGGTGCCAGTTCAAAATTGTCTCGTCTTATATGCTGTTATATTTAAAACTTGTTTTCCTCTTGCGCTATAAACCGTATCTTATTAAAAATAAAAGATTAAATATAATAAATCAAAATTATATATTCACAGCCAAATATTCCAGACAATAATTGTAACGCAAATAAGTAAAATTTATTTTGATATATTCATATTTTTGTTTGACAGCAACGCATTCTCTATGCTACATTTTTAAACTTCCTTAGAGCTGAATAGAATTTCAAAAACCACATTGAGCGCAGAATAAGGCAAAAAAAACAGAATAGGAAAATTTTTTTAATCACAAACATATATAAACAGGTAGTTCCTATTTGAAGAGTTAAACAATTTAATCAAAACAAACAAAAAGGAGGATATTAAAAATGCCGATTGATCCAATCAAACACGCAGACTGGGAAATAGCTGAAGCTGCTGAAGCAAATATGAAGACTGTTTACGAGTTGGGAGAACAGCTCGGCCTTAAAAAAGAGGAACTTCTTCCCCACGGCCATTATGTAGCCAAACTGGACTTCAATAAAATTCTCGACCGTCTTAAGGATAAGCCCGACTGTAAATACGTTGACGTTACCGCAATTACACCAACACCTCTCGGCGAGGGAAAATCCACTACTACGATGGGTCTTACACAGGGACTCGGCAAGAGAAATAAAAATGTTATAGCCGCAATAAGACAGCCTTCAGGTGGTCCTACGATGAACATCAAGGGTTCCGCTGCAGGAGGCGGATTATCACAATGTATCCCTTTAACGCCTTTTTCCCTGGGACTTACAGGTGACATCAACGCAATCATGAACGCCCATAACCTCGCAATGGTAGCGCTTACTTCAAGAATGCAGCATGAGTTCAATTACAATGATGAGCAATGGGCAAAACGCAAACAGAAACGTCTTAATATCGACCCCCGTAATGTAGAGATGAAATGGATAATGGACTTCTGCGCCCAGGCACTGAGGGATATAACCATAGGACAGGGGGGCAAGATGGACGGCTTCATGATGAAATCAAGCTTTGCAATAGCTGTTTCGTCAGAGGTCATGGCAATACTGTCTGTCTCAAAAGACCTTAAGGATATGAGAGAGCGTATGGGCAGGATCGTTGTTGCGTACGATAAACAGGGAAATCCCGTCACAACTGAAGACCTTGAGGTTGCCGGCGCAATGACGGCCTGGATGGTAGAGGCCCTGAATCCGAACCTGATGCAGTCCCTGGAAGGACAGCCGGTTCTGGTTCATGCAGGACCATTCGCTAATATCGCAATCGGCCAGTCTTCAATAATAGCCGACAGGATCGGTCTTAAACTTGGTGATTATCATCTTACAGAGTCCGGCTTTGGCGCTGATATAGGATTTGAAAAGTTCTGGAACCTGAAGTGCAGGTTCTCCGGTCTTAAACCGAATGCGGCAGTCCTCGTTGCCACGATAAGGGCACTCAAATGTCACGGCGGAGCGCCTATTCCAGTGCCGGGAAGACCGATGCCAGAGGAATATATGACCGAGCAGGTCGGATGGGTCGAAGAAGGATGCAAGAACCTTAACCACCACATAAATACAGTCAAAAAAGCAGGCATTAATCCCGTTGTCTGTATTAATGCTTTCTATACCGACACCGACAATGAAATAAAAGCAGTCAGACGGCTTGCCGAACAAGCAGGCGCCCGCGTAGCGGTTTCCAAACACTGGCAGTTCGGCGGAGAAGGCGCGCTTGAACTTGCCGATGCCGTTGTTGACGCATGCGATGAACCCAATAACTTCAAGCTACTCTATGAGCTTGATACACCTCTCAGATCGCGTATCGAGATGATTGCCGATCAGGTCTATGGAGCCGATGGTGTTGAATATACTCCTGAGGCGCTTGCCAAGGCAAAGAGGATGGAGGCTGATCCCGAGACATCCAAACTCGGTACCTGCATGGTCAAAACACATCTCAGTCTCTCTGACAATCCAAATCTTAAGGGTGTACCCACCGGCTGGAAGCTTTTAATAAGCGACATACTCTCATATAAAGGCGCCGGGTTTGTTGTTCCCGTTGCAGGAGCAATTAAACTAATGCCCGGTACCAGCTCTGACCCCGCTTACAGAAGGGTTGATGTGGATACAGATACAGGTAAGGTCAAGGGATTATTTTAAGATTTAATTTCTAACGGCCCCTGTCAGTACTAATAACAGGGGCCGTTAATTTAGTTAATGTTATTATTCAACAATAAACCGTTAACGTTATAATTTAATAACTTTTCTCCTTGCATCAGCATTTAATGGAGCAATTCACTTATGGTTGGAAATATCCCCAATTTATTAACTCTTACGAGGATATTACTTCTTCCTTTTTTTGCTGCTACTCTTGTTTATGAAAAGTATGGATATGCCCTTATAATTTTTGTTTCAGCGGCAATGACTGATCTTTTTGACGGGTATATTGCAAGAGTCAAGAACCAGACAACATACCTTGGAAGTATTCTTGATCCCGTTGCAGATAAGTTCTTTTTAATTACTTCATTTATTATTATGAGTTATTCCGGGCTGATTCCCAAATGGCTTGCCATCACTGTGATAAGCAGGGACCTGATTGTTGTAACAGGCAGCATCATCCTTTATTTTGTCATCCACAATTTAAAGATAGAAACAAGCATTATGGGGAAAATAGCGAGCGCCAGTCAATTTTTACTGGTAGGATTTGTTTTATTATCACTCAATATAAACGAAGAAATGCATGCGCCAATGCTATTTCTTGTTATAATCGCCGTCGTAACTGCTGTATCAGGTCTGCATTATGTCATAAAAGGCCTGAAGATGGCTAATCCTGAGAATACAAATTGATTTTCCAATCATGTCTGCAATAATAAGTAATATTACAGAGGACGGCATTGCCCGCAAGATAGGCCTTAAAAAGGGTGACGTCATTTTAAGCATCAATGAAAATCCTGTTAAAGATGTCATTGATTACATGTACTGGTCTAAAGACAGCGCCATCAACCTTGAAATTCAGCGCAGCAACAAAACACACTCATTTAAAATAAAGGAAAGAGAAGGAATTCCGCTTGGTGTTGAGATAAAACCCTACAGGATAAAAACCTGCAGAAACAAATGCCTTTTTTGTTTTGTTAACCAGCTCCCTAAAGGCATGAGAAAAACACTATACCTGAAAGACGATGACTACCGCATGTCTTTTATTTACGGCAATTATATAACCCTTACAAATCTTTCCGCTTCAGATAAAAAACGCATCATAGCGCAGAAACTCAGTCCCCTGTATATATCAGTGCATACGACAAATAACGACTTGAGAAAGAAAATGCTCGGTAATCCCAAAGCCCCGAACGTCTTAAAAGAGATACTGGAGTTTACGACATATAAAATAAGGCTCCATGCCCAGATAGTATTGTGTCCGGGTTTAAATGACGGGGAAGAGCTTTCAAGGACAATCAAAGACCTCCAGAAATTCTATCCGTATGTGGCGTCTATAGCAGTCGTCCCTGTAGGATTGACAAAATATAAAAAGGCCGGGATTAAACCTGTTGGAAAATCCGATGCAATAAAGGCCCTTGAAACCGTTAAAAATTTCAGAAGAAGATTTAAGAAACGTCATGGCGATCCGATAGTGCACCTTGCAGACGAACTTTATCTTAAGGCAGAGGCGGCATTTCCACCCTTTAAAGAATACGGGGACCTCCCCCAGATAGAAAACGGAGTAGGCTTGATACCTTCATTCCTTCATTGCTCAAAAAAGCTCAAACTGCCCAAAAAAATCAAACCTGTAAAGGCAGCCGTTGTTACCGGCGCATCATTCATGCCGTACCTTGAAGAATTTGCCAGAAAACTAAACTCAATCGAAGGGCTTGGGCTGGATGTCTTTAAAGTTGATAACAAATTCTTTGGTTCGTCCATCACGGTAGCGGGTCTTCTCACCGGAAAGGATATTTTAAAGACAATTGTCGGCAAAATAAAAGCTGACTGTTTATTAGTGCCTGATGTTATGCTTAAAGAAGGTTCTGATATGTTTCTGGATAATGTTACATTAAATGACATTGAAGAAAGCCTTGGAATAAATGTAAAAGCCATTGATTCCACAATAGATGGAATCATGAAGGGGATTCAGGATGAATGTAAACGGCAAGACTAAAATAATAGGGATTTTCGGTTATCCGATTGAGCATACTCTCTCAACAATATTACATAATTCCGCATTTGAGGCCCTGGGGCTTAATAACTGCTATGTTCCGTTCAGGGTCTTGCCTGAAGATTTACCGTATGCGGTCCAGGCCATACGGAGCCTGAACCTGCTCGGCGTAAATATAACAGTGCCTCACAAAGAAAATGTGCTCCCCCTGCTTGATAAAATCGACAGGGAGGCGGCCTTTATCGGCGCTGTGAATACAATTACCAATGAAGATGGGACCCTGACCGGCTACAACACCGACGGCAGGGGGTTTATGAGTTCATTAACCGAAGCGGGGATAGACGCAGAAGGGAAAGACATTACGATAATCGGCGCCGGGGGAGCATGTCGGGCTATTAGTTACTATTTAAGCGAAAAGGCCTCAAAATTATCATTGTATGATATTGATAAACCAAGGGCGGAAAAACTGGTAAAAGACCTGAAAGAATTCAACGATAATATTTTTCTTCTTGATAAAATAGAAGTTGCCGGAAAGTCCGGTATAATCATAAATGCCACCCCGCTCGGGATGAAACCCGATGACCCCTCCCCTGTTGGTCCCGGTCTTATCAAATCCGGTACTGTTGTATGCGACCTCGTTTACAAAAAGACACGGCTCCTTTTAGAAGCTGAAAAGAAGGGGGCAAAGACACTTGACGGTTCCGGCATGCTCTTATGGCAGGGCATTCTCTCCTTTGAACTCTGGACAGGCGTAAAACCGCCTGTTGAGGTCATGCGCAGGGCGCTTATGTCAAATATCAGGTAGGGGCGATTGGTAAATATATCGTACTGTTACAATTTATAATCAGTATCTGTAGAAGAATATACGCAGTTTCTGCCTGCTAATTTTGCTTTGTAAAGCGCGTCGTCCGAACGCTTAAGCACGGATTCCCATGAAAAAATATCCTTGATTCCCAAACTCAGATTTGATGCGACTCCACAACTGACCGTAACTATTGGTGGATCATTCCGTTTATGCTCTATCCCGAGTATCTCTATTCCGGATCGCAGATTTTCTGCTATCTTTAACGTATCCGAAAGATTCTGCTCCGGCAGTATTACAACGAACTCTTCACCGCCCCACCGGAAAATCTCGTCTGTTCCTCTAAGCATTGTCTTCATAACATTGGCGACGGTAATAAGCACATGGTCTCCCATCTGGTGACCGTAGAAATCATTGTAAGCCTTAAAATTATCAACATCGCACAGAATGAGGCTGTAGGAACGGTTATACCGAAGACCCATTTTGTGGTTGTGCTCAATTTTCTTCTGAAAACTTCTGCGATTTTCTATTTGCGTTAACGGATCAATATCAATGAGTATATTAAGTTTCTTATTCAGGCGCTCCAGTTCCAAATGTTCGTTCTGAAGAAGCGTCATCATATTATTGAAACTCTCCCCGATCACGCTGATTCTGTCCCTGAATGCATGCCTGTATACACCGCATTTTCTGCAATCGCCATACTTTTGAGCAAATACCCCCTGCGCCTGTCCACCACAGAATGTGCCGGCAATCTGCCAGCATCTGAGGTACTCCGATTTATAACTTGGACAGTCGGTTTTATTGCAGTTCTTAAACTCCCAGCACTTTAAGAGTCCATTGTCTTCACTGTTATATCTGACATAAAAGCTTCCATGTTTAATTACATCGTCTATACTTCCCGTAATCCTCTTCTGCGCTTCTTCAAGTTCCCTGTTGTGACTGTCAATCTCTTTATTTTTTCTCTTTATTATGATGTCCGCCTTCCTGATAACTATTTGTAAAGACAGGTAGAGTGTCCCCATGGATAAAATAAGAATCAACGGTATTTTGTAAAAATTGTCCCGAATTAAGTTAATAAGAGGACTTATATTTTTGTATAATTCAAGAACTCCTACAATCTCATTGACTGAGGGTTTATCAACGTCTGTGTATAAAGGAATATAAAGTTCGAGTATATCTATATTATATGCTTTTCCTTTCTCGGAAGTATCTTCTTTGATAGGACTTGCACGTCTTGTTAATACTGAAGAGGTATCGCCATTCAAAGCCAATTTTAATATAGATGATGTACTAATAATTCCCATATCATCCGGTTCAGTGGAGTAAATAGTATTCCCGCCCGTATCATAAATTTTGAATTTTATTACATCACTGTGATCGCTTAAAAAATGGTCAGCAATGCTGTCAAGTTTCTCATGATAAAAAGAGTTTTTCTCTATGGTCAACTCACCGTATTCTTTCAAGTTTTGGACAATGAAATTGTTATATATATGTTGGTTAAGCTGGTGCGCAAATATTTCAATTGATGATATTGAATAATTAATCATTACATGTTTCTGGTTCCACAACACTAAATAACTTAATACTGCTGTCAGGACCAGGATTATAATTATGCTGAAAACCGAGAAATATCGACGCAGGTTGAAATATCCGGACTGTTCATGCAGTTTCATTATTAATTTCGCTTTGCTATAAGCTTAAGTACCATAATAATATTTCGAGTTTCTGCTTCGAAATCTTTAGTTATAAAGGCAAAAGTCTATTTCAGCTTATTTAGCTTTTCTTTGACAAAATTTCTTTTTAAGTGATAGTATTTTTAACCTCTTAACGGATTTGAGGATTCAGGGATTCTGTGGTCCAAATGAAAACAAAAATTTGATGAAAATCGCAATTACAGGCAAAGGGGGCGTTGGAAAAACTACTGTCGCCGCCCTCTTAAGCTATATTTATGCGGCAGAGGGCAAAAAAGTAATTGCTGTTGACGCAGATCCTGACGCAAACCTCGCCTCAGCCCTCGGCATTTCAAAAAATGAAATAGAGAAGATAAAACCGATAGCCGAACTTACCGAATTAATTGAAGAGAGGACAGGCGCCAAACCAGGGACCAGCGGAGGCATCTTTAAACTCAATCCCAGGGTCGATGATATTCCCGAAGGATTCGGCTATAAGGTTAACGGCATCACCCTCCTTGTTATGGGCAAATCCCGGTTCGCGGCTTCAGGTTGTTACTGCCCTGAGCACGCACTCTTAAGAAGGCTTTTAAAGCACCTTGTATTAGAAAGGGATGAGGCAGTAATCGCTGACATGGAGGCTGGAATAGAACACCTCACCAGGGGAACGGCTGAAGGAGTTGATGCATTTATAGTTGTTGTTGAACCGGGGCAAAGGAGCCTCCAGACAGCAGCTTCAGTTAAGCGCCTTTCAAAAGAATTAGGGGTGAAGAAAGTTTTTGTAATTGCCAATAAGGTCAGAAAGGAAGATGATGTCCTTTTTATCAGAAACAACCTGGTTGATATTGAATTTTTAGGATCAATACACTTTAACAATGAAATTATGGAAGCGGATATTGA
>JAUVPO010000051.1 GCA_030598625.1 Deferribacteres bacterium
AAAATAATGACCAGATGGGGGCCCTGCATGCAGCCGTAGCTGCCCTGCACAAGTTTGACAGCCACCCGAAGTCAACAGACATTCGGGATGTTACGTGGCAATGCATAGAGTTGATAGCCAAAATCCCCACTATTATTGCATATAACTACAGTGTTATGAATACAGGTGGTCGTGGTTTCGGTACGATAGTTGAACCGGAAGAAGGATTGAGTACTGCCGAAAATTTTCTGTATATGCTGAATGGAAAGGTCCCCGAGAAATCACTGGCGCATGTCTTCGATATTGCTCTGATTCTTCATGCTGAGCATGGCGGCGGAAACAATTCAACATTTACGGTAAGGACCGTCTCGTCAAGCCTTACTGATACATATATGGCAATATCTTCAGGAATTGCTTCACTTGCAGGTCGCCTTCATGGAGGGGCAAATGAAGCTGTAATCAACATGATGGAGGACCTGAAAAAGAACGTAAAAGACTGGCAGGATCAGGAAGAGATTTATTCTTATCTTGATGGGATACTGGAAAAAAGATTTAATGACCGCTCCGGGAAAATATACGGGATGGGACATCCTGTATATACAGTATCAGATCCACGGGAAATAGTATTCAAACATAAAGCGTCAAAACTTGCTGATAGTCTTGGAAGGATTGATGAATTCAGGCTATACGATAAAGTAGCCAGTCTTTCGGTTAAACTCATTAAGAAAAAGAAAGGGAAAAATGCCTGTCCTAATGTGGACTTTTATTCAGGCTTTGTCTATGATATGCTGGACATTCCGACGGAATTATTCACGCCTATTTTTGCAATGTCCCGTGTTGCCGGGTGGTCTGCTCACAGGATAGAGGAGATTATTCATGGGAGACTCATTCGTCCATCATATGTATCTTCATTGAAAGATGCAAGACACTATATGCCTATGGATAAAAGATAGCTTCCCGGCTATATAACAAACTCTTTATAGATACGGTTCCGGTAGAATAATAAAAGCAATAATCATATAGAACAAGCTGTTATTTTTTGTAGTATCGCATATCGACTAAAATACGAAAGAAGAAAATCCTTTCTATTTTTCCCATGGATCATTTTTGCACGATAGATAGCTGTGCCGGTCTTGTCATTATGAAGGTGTGGTAATCGAAAAAAAGAAAAGATGTAGCTAATAATAGTCAGCAATATTTGAGTGCAGCTATCTATCGCAAATCATCCCTTTTCAAAATATTTCGATAGTGCATATTCTGGCAGGTAATTACCGGCATTCAGACGTGTCCCGACCTGAAGATTAACGTATGAAATGTTGCATAAAAAAGAAAAATTCAAATCGTTTAGAACTGTAAGTTTTCAATAGTTTTTTAGCAAAATTCAAAAACAAGAGTATAGAGAAATATGAATAACAGCTAAGTGCCTATAGAAATATAATATATATAGTAGTTATCGATGATGTATTAGTGTAAGCCCCCCTGTTATCGGGAGATTATGCTTTCCTGCTTAACCAATTACAGTTTAAAACTTTTCTTCGAATATAAACAGGAAGCATTTTTTTTAATGCTTATGCGCATTCCCCTGTTCTTATTATAAGGGAGCAACATTTGAATTAACCCCTCAATTAATGATATTTTATGTGGTGTCGAAAAAAGTTATGATAAGTGCCGGAGAGGCCTCCGGGGAGCTGTACGGCGCCATGTTAAGCAGGGAAGTAAAAAAGCTCTGGCCTGATATACAGATATTCGGCATCGGCGGTCCTCAAATGGAAAGTGAAGGGGTGGACCTTATAGCAAGGATTTCCGGCGTAATCGGTTTTACCGAGGCAGTAAGACATTTAGGGGAAATAAGAAGGATTTTTAAAAAGGCGAAAGAAGCCCTGATTAATAAAAAGCCCGATATCCTCATTCTCATAGACTACCCTGATTTCAATATGGCCCTCGCGAAAAAGGCAAAGGCCGCGAAAATCCCCATCCTTTATTATGTCAGCCCCCAGGTCTGGGCGTGGCGCTCGGGAAGAGTAAAAAAGCTCGCCTCTCTTGTAAATAAGGTTGCCGTTATCTTTCCTTTTGAGGTGGAATGTTATAAAGGGTCAGGACTTCAATGTGAATTTGTGGGCCATCCCATTGCGGAGACCATAAATATTACAAAGACAAAAGAGGAGTTAAAAAGAGATTTAGGAATCGATCCTCATAAGCCCGTAATATCACTTCTCCCGGGAAGCAGGCCTGTTGAGCTACAGAGGCATTTGCCCCTGATCCGGGAAGTCGCCGCAAAAATCCATGAAGAGCTTCCAGGGTTTCAAATAGTGTTTCCTCTTGCAAAAGGAGCGGAATTAAATGAAGAATTAATGGACTACATTACTGTTTTTAAAAACCGCACAAGGGAAGCTGTTGCCTGCTCCGAGGTTATAGCCGTGGCATCGGGTACGGTGACTCTTGAGGCGGCGCTTTTGGGCGCCCCGATGGTAGTGTTTTACAAGCTTTCCCCGGTTACATTTTATCTCGTCAAGCTTTTGGTAAAGAACAGGTTTGCGGCTCTCGTTAACCTCCTGTCCGGCAAAGAGATCGTTGTGGAATTGCTGCAGAAAGACGCGAATCCCGCCGGGATCTTTTCAGAGTTGAAGAGAATACTGAAAGACCGGACTTACAGAAATAATATGATTTCCAACTTGAATAGAATTGGAGAGACCCTGAAGGACAAAAGACCGTCGGTAAGGGTGGCTTCAATGATTGGAGAAATAGCGGGATGGAACAACGCAAGCACTTAATTATCTATAGGTTACAAATAGAAACCGGCAATTACAAATCTCTTTATACGTCCCTGTCTGAATAAGATGCTGCCTCTGTATAATCTCCTGTCCTTCATAGCTCTCCTTTTATATTTTCCGTGGCTTCTCTTTAAAAAGGGACCTGAAAACAGGCGCATATTTATCAGCGAACGTCTCGGCGCGTCAAAATACAACCAAACGGATATATGGGTCCACGCGGTTTCCGTGGGAGAGGTGCTGGCCTGTCTGCCGTTCCTGAAAAAATTGAGGAAAGAATTTCCGGGCAGAAAAATTACACTTTCCACAACAACGTACACGGGGCAGAAGATCGCGCATGAAAGATTCCCTGAAGCCGACAGGATAATGTATATGCCGATAGACACGGGGTTATGCGTAAGAAGGGCTGTTAACATGTTAAGACCTGAAATATTCATAACAATAGAAACCGAGTTGTGGCCTGCATTGTTTCTGGCCCTGAAGAAGACCGGTTCCCGTGTTATAATTCTGAACGGCAGGATATCGAACAGGTCTTTTAGAGGTTATAAGAAGATAAGGCCTATTATGAAAAAATTTCTGTCTAATGTCGATTCTTTCTGCATGCAGGGGGAGGGGGATGCCGAAAGGATAATCGCCCTCGGCGCTGAGAGCCGGAAGGTCAGCATTATAGGAAATTTCAAGTTTGATATTGATTTTGATTCAGTGACCCCACTGACACTGGCCTGGCTTGAGCCGGTTAAGGGCGGAATCCTCCTTGCTGCCAGCACTCACAGGGGAGAAGAAGAAATAATTCTTGATGCGTACAAATCTATTAAAAATAAAGTTAAAGGAATAAAGCTCATAATTGCGCCGAGACATCCCGAACGATTTGATGAGGCAGCGGAACTTATAGAGAAAAAAGGAATCGGATACATCAGGCGTTCGCAAATAAGACCGGGACTGGCTGTCCACGGTCATTCATCAGATAAAACCGGCAACGGACACCGGACACCGGATAATGGATTCCCCGATATAATACTGATGGATACGATCGGGGAGTTATCAAGGGTTTTTTCTAAAGCAGCCGTGGCGTTCATCGGGGGGAGCCTCGTTCCTCTGGGAGGGCACAATGTTATGGAGCCGGCATACTGGTCCAGGCCTATAATCTTCGGTCCCTATATGGATAATTTCCCGATTGCCGGGGAGTTTCTCGACAGGTCCGCTGCCCTTCAGGTAAAGGATTCAAAGGATATTTCAGAGGCGACAATTGAACTGCTGACAGACCCTGAAAAGGCCCTGGTCATGGGGCGGAATGCCAGGGCAATAGTAGATAAAAACACCGGTGCGGTAAAAAAGGCGATTGATATTGTAAAGGATTACCTTGGGACTGTTTAGCGCAATTTACAGACTGGGACTGGCATGTAAAAGGTTTAGTTGCAGAAAACCGGACAGGCTTCCGGCAAAGGTCATCAGCATAGGCAATCTGACCCTTGGCGGAACAGGTAAGACACCTGCCGTAATCGCGGTGGCGCGGGAAGCAAAAAAAAGAGGGCATAACACTTGTGTACTGACAAGGGGTTATAAGGGAAAGACAGGCGGTATCAGCTTTGTCAGCAGAGGAGCCGGCCCGTTGATGACCCCGCTTGAGTCAGGAGACGAAGCCTGCATGATGGCGGAGAAGCTAAAAAGGGTCACGATAGTTAAGGGCAAAGACAGGTTCAGTGCCGGCATCGCGGCATTCGACAATGCCCGGCGTGCGGATGCCTGTCAGGATCCGGATCTCTTTATACTCGATGACGGATATCAGCACTGGAAACTTCACAGGGACATAGATATTCTTCTTATTGATGCCACGAATCCTTTCGGGAACGAAAGACTCTTTCCTGAAGGCACACTGAGAGAGCCGTTCAGCGCTATGAAGCGGGCACATATCATATTAATAACAAAAGCCGATATGGTCGCACAGGGTGAAATTACGGAGATAACCCACAAGATAAAAAAATATAATCCTGATGCCCCCGTCTTCTCATCATCTTACAGCCCGGCAGGCCTGATAAACATTTCAGGGGAAAAAAGAAGCGTTGATTCATTGCGAGATAAAAGAATTTACGCCTTTTCAGGCATTGCGAATCCAGCCTATTTCAGGTCCTTACTGATTTCAAGCGGCGCTCAAATAGAAAAATTCAGGAAATTCAGAGACCACTTCAATTACAGGATGAAAGATATAGATGAAATAAAAAAGGAGGCATCGGGACTGGAGATCATCACTACGGAAAAAGACCTTGTGAAACTGAAAGAACTGACAATTCAGGGAAACATCTTTGCGCTTAAAATCGAATTTTCCGCTGATAATGAGTTTTATGATGATCTTTTCAAAATAGTAGACCAAAATTGAGCGATTTGGGATAAAATAATCTGTCCGATTTTTTTATAGTTATGTAATCAGAAGTAATGTTAATTCTTTAAGGAGGGCCGCAATGATAAAAAATATCAACGTTAAGACCGGATCAAGGATCGAGTTTGTAAATATTACATCCGATCTCCAGAAGATCGTTAGTGAGTCAGGGGTGAGGAACGGCGTTTGTCATGTTTATATCCCTCACACAACGGCGGGTGTGACAATTAACGAAGGGGCGGACCCTTCTGTTGTTGAGGACATCGTATCGACTCTCAATAAGCAGGTTCCCCACATATCCGGTTACCTTCACGCAGAGGGGAACTCCGACGCGCATATAAAAACTTCCCTTGTCGGCTCTTCCGAGAGTATTTTTATAGGCGGGGGGAAATTACTTCTTGGAACGTGGCAGGCCGTATTCTTCTGCGAATTCGACGGCGCGCGGAACAGGACGGTTATGGTGAAAGTGATGGGGGATTAATTCTTATGACTGGTTTTAAAACCGGAGAATGATGTAATCTGCAAAAAATTGTTTAAAGGAGATTGTTATGGAAGTCAGGATCAACCGGGGCGTTTTATCATTGGCGGAGGGGGATATTACAACACAGGACACCGACGCAATAGTTAATGCCGCAAACAAGGGCCTTCGCGGAGGCGGAGGCGTTGACGGCGCGATCCACAGGGCAGGCGGAAAGCGGATACTTGATGAGTGCATAAAAATAGGGGGCTGTGAAACAGGCGAGGCTGTTATTACAACAGGAGGAAACCTGAAGGCAAAGTATGTAATCCATACCGTAGGCCCCGTTTACAGGGACGGGCTTCATAATGAACCGAAGCTTCTTGAGAATGCTTATTGGAACAGCCTGAAGGTTGCGGCGGAAAACGGCTTGAAAAGCATTGCGTTTCCCTCTATCAGTACAGGAGCCTATGGCTATCCATTGGAACAGGCAGCGGAAATTGCCGTCAATACGGCAATTTCCTATTTGAAAGAACATGCAGACATAGGACTTATCCGCTTTGTGCTTTTCGGGCAACATGCCCTTGATGTTTATGAGAAAAAATTAAGCCATCTGTCTTAGGTCCGCGGATTAATCTGCATGAACCTCTGCGTCTTCTCCAGGGACTTTGCTGGAAGCGGGCTGCGGACTACCAGCGGGACCTTCGATGGGAGCTGTCTTCGGGCTTTCATCCGGACCTTCTCCGGGGCCGCTTTCCATGCCTTTTCCAAAAATCCCCTCATTACCTGCAAGTGTCCTGTAAACACGGGCATAAGCAACCATGGAAATGGGAACGGTCGCAAAAAGGCCTACAAGAAAAACAAGCGCCCCTGCTAAATTTATCAACCCCAACACCAACCCGAACACAAAAAGCTGCCACTTTGCTCCGGCAGTGACTTGACTGCTGGCTTTAAGCGCTTCGATAGGACCAAGCTCCCTGTCGACAATGAAATAAGGGAAAAGGCTGAACTTGACCCCCCAAATAATCCCGGGGATGAACAACAGGAGGGAACCTCCAAGAACAATCAGTCCGTAGACTATAGAACCTGCAATGAATTTAAGCAGCAGGTTAAAAGATGAGAGGAGGTCGTCCAGCTTACCTTTAATGCCGGCAGAGAATTTAAGGCTGACCTTGATTAGACCCATCTGGACGACAAGGCTCAAGAGCATGCCGGCTAAAATAAGCACAAAGCTTATGAGCGGGAAATCACTTGCAAAGTTTCCTACAGCCCCCGGAATATTTACAATTAAAAAGGCGACAATGAGGAGCGCGATAAAAAAACCTATGTTACCCTTCATTGTATCCCAGCCAAACCTTACTGCATCGCCAATGGAAAATCTTTTCTCATTCATGTGTTTTCCTCCTATTCTAATTAACTGAATCCATACGATTCAGCCGGACCTTGCATTTGCGGTAATTTAAATTGGATTATTCCGCTTAGCTTAGTGCTTATCGGAAAACATGCTAAAATACTTTAATGAAAGACCCGGACGGTTTCAGACTGACATCAGACTTCAGGCCTGAGGGCGACCAGCCGAAGGCCATCGAAGCTCTCACGGAGGGCATTATAAAAAACCTCAAACATCAGGTGCTTCTCGGGGTCACGGGTTCAGGCAAGACATTTACTATCGCTAATGTAATCGCAAACCTTAATAAACCCGCCCTGGTAATGGCCCACAACAAAACTCTTGCAGCGCAGCTTTACGGAGAGTTTAAGGCGTTTTTTCCTGAAAACGCGGTTGAATTTTTCGTAAGTTACTACGATTATTATCAGCCCGAGGCATATATCCCGACAACAGATACATATATAGAAAAAGACGCGTCCATAAACGATGACATCGACAGGCTGAGACACGCGGCAACGCGCGCCGTGCTTGAAAGAAAGGACACGATAGTCGTCGCTTCTGTTTCATGTATTTACGGAATAGGCTCACCCGAGGATTATCTCGGCATGCATTTCCTGATTGAAGAAGGCATGAGGACGGAAAGAGACGATTTCCTGCGAAGGCTTGTAGATATGCTCTATGAACGCGGTGAGGATTTCAGAAGGGGCGTTTTCAGGGTAAGGGGGGATATTGTCGAGATTTATCCGTCCTTTTCCGGTGACAAGGCGTTGAGGGTCGAATTTTTCGGGGACGACATCGATGGCATATATGAATTTGACCCGCTTTCAGGCAAAAGCATAAGACGCCTTGCAAAAGTCACCCTTTACCCTAACAGCCACTGGATAACGCCGAAACCGAGAATTAAAAGGGCGGTCCCCGCGATCAACAATGAGCTTGAAGAGAGGATTAAAGTTTTACTTAATGAAAACAAGGAGCTTGAGGCAAAAAGACTTGAACAAAAGACCCGGTTCGATATGGAAATGCTTAAGGAGTTCGGTTACTGTCACGGGATAGAAAATTATTCGAGACATCTGAGCGGGAGGGCGCCCGGAGAGCCGTCTTCCTGCCTGATAGATTATTTCCGGGAGGAGGACTTCCTGCTGATAATAGATGAATCACACGCTATGGTACCCCAGGTCCGCGGCATGTATAAAGGGGACAGGTCGAGAAAACAGACACTTGTCGATTTCGGCTTCAGGCTCCCCTCTGCGCTTGATAACCGGCCACTTAAATTTAATGAGTTCGAAAACAGGGTAAGGCAGGTAATTTATGTGTCCGCGACCCCGGCGGAATACGAGATTGAAAAATCAAACCACAGGATAATCGAACAGATAGTCAGACCCACCGGTTTGAGGGACCCGGCAATAGACCTGAGACCCGTTGCAGGCCAGCTGGATGACCTTCTCGGAGAGGTAAGGGCGAGGGCCGGGAAAGGAGAGCGTATTCTGGTGACCACCCTGACAAAGAAGATGGCCGAGGACATTACCGATTATTATACTGAATTGGGAGTACGGGCAAGATATCTCCATTCGGGCATCAACACCCTTGAGAGGGTGGAGATATTGAGAGACCTCAGGCTCGGGAAGTTTGACGTCCTTATAGGGGTGAATTTATTAAGAGAAGGCCTTGATATCCCTGAGGTATCGCTTGTTGCCATATTCGACGCCGACAAGGAAGGTTTTCTTCGTTCCGGCCGGTCTCTTATCCAGACAGCGGGAAGGGCCGCGAGGAATTTAAACGGCATGGTTATCTTCTATGCCGACACGATAACCGGCTCAATGAAAACGGCCATGGATGAAACCGGGAGGAGGCGCAAGATTCAGGAAGAATACAATGTCAGACACGGTATAACTCCGAAATCAATCAAAAAAGATATAACAAATATACTCAGCTCGATCTATGAAGCGGATTACTGGACAGTGCCTGAGGTGGCAGAGGAGCAAGCTGTATATGGCGATGAATCCGAAATAAAAAAACTTGAAGAGGAAATGAAACAGGCTGCCGCCGGGCTTGAATTCGAAAGGGCCGCGGCGCTGAGAGATCGGATTAAGGCGATCAGGGAAAGGCAGATTGCCCTGGGAATCAGGGATTAATCCGGGAAATCTTGGTCAATTTCATCATCTTCCCCATTGTCCTTATACGCCTTTTTTCTTATTAAAAGCCGTATAAAACCATATATCAAAATAACGGCTGAAAAGGAAAAGAGAATCTGGTATAAATGATTGCTTAAATAAGTGAACCATGTGAATTTTTTTCTGAGACGGTCATGCCATCTGTTTTCAAGTTCATCAACAGGTATTGAAACGCTCTCAAGCATTGCCGCATCAATTTTATATCCATCCCTGAGATGATTCAGGATTTGCAATATTCCGCCGGACCCGAATTCGCCGTAAATATAATCCACAAAACTTCTGCTCTCCTGATAAGCAAGCTGAAGTGATTTTTCATCCTGTGGAAATCTTTCCGTTAAATCATTGATGCGTATAAATCTTCCCGATAATGTCGCCTGTTTGAGAAGGTCTTTGTTTTCACCAATTATTATCTCTGTTATACCACCGCTTACCCATTGTGAAATGCCTTCATTAAGCCACCTGGGCAGGTTCCCCCCTCTGATATAGTGATGAAGAAGGAGATGGCACAATTCATGTTTCAGAGTCACTTCCATGGTAAAGGGATGTGTCTTCATCTTTGAATTGTCGATAACAATCAGATTTTCTTTAGATGCCGCGAAGGCAACAATGATGTCACTGCCGCCCATCCCC
>JAUVPO010000039.1 GCA_030598625.1 Deferribacteres bacterium
CTGTATCAACCCGGGGTATTTTAAGTTGCGATATTATATCAGATAGAGGTTTTGAAAGTCTTTTTACTCCATGGTATTTAAACAGGTTGATCGCTGTTCTTAATGCGCCGTTGTAAGGGCCGAAACTCCTTGCATTTATAAACGCGGGATATTCCTTTATACATTCCACGCATATTTTTGATACATCCGAAGAAAGCGGGATTCCGCATCTCCGGCACAGAGGACCCTTGTATGGAAGAATTGAATGCCAGCATTCATTGCATATCGGCGCGATCTTATGGTTTGATGAAGGTTTCTGACAGACAGGGCAGGATTGCGGGAATAGTATATAAAGTAATTTATCTAACATAATAAACAGGATTCGAGGACTACGCGGACTAAAAGAATAATTTCCTTCCCTCGAATCCCTTGGCCCTCGAACCCTTTAAAAGTTGCCTGTCCTATGCCCCGAACTTTTTTAGCCTTCCCGCATGGGCGAGCGCCAACGGCATAAGGTTTATCGCCGGTAAAATGCCAAGCTCGCCTTTTACGCATTCCCTTTCTGAAAAGGCGTTACAGATACCCCCGAGGACATAAGGAGATTTAAGGAGTGTGGGGACCGGATGCCAGCTGTGACTTTTCATTAAACAGGGGGTTGAATGGTCACCGGTTATTATAAGGACATCCGGGTTTAACCGCAGTATTTCAGGCAGGAGTCCGTCAAACTCCTCTATCCGTTCCGCCTTGCCTTTAAAATTGCCGTCTTCACCATTTGAATCGATTTTTTTTACATGTAAAAAGAAAAAATCATATTCATCATATTTCTGTTTTAAGAAACTGATCTCATCTTCAACACTGCCTTCAATTGCAGGGGTATCCATCCCTACGAGCTTTGCAAGCCCTCTGTACATGGGATATGTGGCAATAGCAAGGGATTTTAATCCAAATGCCTCGCTGAAAGAAGGTATACGCGGCATGCCGGAAAACCCCCTCATCAGGATAAAGTTGGCCTTTTCCTCGTCTTTCAGTATTTCCTGTGCCTTAGCTATTAATTTTCCGGCGATCTTCGATACCTTTTCAGCATTTTCTGAAATAGGGGACGGTAACAGAGGTATTTTCCCCACTTCCTGGGGATCGGTGTCGGTTATCATCGCTGAATCATGCTGAAGAGACCATGGTAGCCGCATCAAAACAGTAAATCTGTATTCCATCCCCGGAGCAAAAATTATTTCAGCATCGTCAATTTTCCCGATTTTCTTTTGCAGTTTTTCTGTAAGTCTTTTACCTTCCTCAGTCGGTATCCTCCCGGCCCTTCTATCGGTAATAATCCCGTTTTCAATAGTGGCAAAGTTACACCTGGCGGCGACATCCGCTTTTGTCACATCAAGACCAAGCCCGAGTGCCTCCAGGACTCCCCTGCCGATCTGACTCTCTATGGGGTCATATCCGAATACGCCAAGATGTCCGGGGCCGCTTCCCGGGGTGATGCCGTGAGCGACCGGAATGTGCAGTCCGCAGGCGGATTCTTTAGCCAGCGCATCAAGATTAGGCGTATGCGCCGCTTCGAGTTCGGTCTTGCCGTTAACAGGCAATCCTCCGATTCCATCGAGAACAATGAGAACAATCTTTGACCTGTTTTTTTGTATGAGCGGCTTTATTAAATCTTGCATATTCATGGTTTTTTTAACCTCCTGACAGTATCTTTAGACTCCCAAAATGCATTTTCACTGACCAATAAATATCGGCGGCGGCAAGGTCAGAAAATGCTTTCAGGAGTTCATTTTAAAAAGCAGGCCTTTTTTAAATTGGCTGCAATTTTTATTATATCGCTGAGATTTTTTTTAAAAACGTTGTAAATAATCGCATCGTCGATCCTGTCATAGCTGTGAACAATAACATTTCTCATGCCTATCATTTTATCTATAAGTGATATATATTCTGAAGGGAAAATTTTATTTTCCTCCAGGATAATAAAAACTTCCCTGTTGTTAGAGGGTTCACGCAGTTTTTTTTCTTCAACAAGAATTTTACCGATATCAATAAGCGCTTCAACTGTCTTTTGAATATTTCTTTCAGCAGAATCCTTTTCTTTCCATGCATTTCTATACTTATCAAGAGTGGGATTATCTTTTTTTATTGACGTTAGTTTTTTAATGCAGTCTTTTATTAAATCAAACTTCCTGGAATATATCTCCATATCGTTTCTTTCTTAAAGACTCAAGAAATGGCGCAAAGTCAAAATATTCTCCTTTTAAAGCATTTTCAAATTCGAGCCTTTCTCCCTTATTGTTTTCATATAAAAGCATCCCTTCGGTAATTGTTTTATACAGGAGCGCTAAAGAGACATATTTCCCTCTGAGATCAAGAACACTTACATCTTTTTGCAAGTTATTTTTCTTCAGAATGCCGGTTACAACGCCTTCAACCTTTGAAATTAACTCAAGTCTTTCATCTGTCGTTGTGTTATGAAAAGGAAGGATGCCTATATCAATATCGCTATCTTTCCTAAGCCTTCCGGAAATTGCTGAGCCGTAGAGATAAACTGCTGTCAGCCCTTTAATCCTTGAAAAGGCATTGCTATTCGCTGTTAAGCTTTTTATTGTTTTTGATTTCATAGAGAAATTATATGAATTGCGGCCTTAACAATGCAAGTTTTGTTTAAGGCATTCTCAAAATCTTTAAGGTTTTGATTTTTCATTGCCTTAGCGCCCCTATTTTATCAGCATCTCAAGCAATGCCTTTTGAGCATGCAGTCTGTTTTCAGCCTGATCAATTACTACGCTTTGCGGAGAATCCATTACATCATCGGTTATTTCTTCTCCCCTGTGAGCAGGAAGGCAATGCATTACAATCGCATCGGGTTTTGCAAGAGACAGGATATCTCTATTTACCTGATACCTTTTAAATATCCTTTTTCTTCTTTCTATCTCCCTTTCCTGTCCCATGCTTATCCATACATCCGTATAGAGCACATCCGCATCCCTGGCGGCTTCGCCGGGGTCCGTCTTGATTTCAACTTTTGCTCCTTCTGACAGGACCATTTCGTAAATTTTTTTATCAGGCTCATATCCCTTGGGGCAGGCAATGACCATATCTATTCCCGTTAATAAAGCAGCTTCCAGCAGAGAGTTGACAACATTGTTGCCGTCTCCGATATAAGCCAGACGCACACCTTTCAGTCTGCCTTTTTTCTCTTTTATAGTTAACATATCGGCGAGCGCCTGACAGGGATGGTGCAAATCCGTCAGACCATTAATAACGGGAATTGACGCGTTGCCGGCAAGTTTTTCAATTGTGTTCTGGGAGTACGTCCTGATAACAATTCCGTGTAAATACCTTGCCAGCACCTTTGCCGTATCTTCAATGCTTTCGCCTCTCCCAAGCTGCAAATCCTTTGTATTTATATAAATAGCCTGTGCGCCGAGCTGGTATATGCCTGTCTGAAAAGAGATCCTGGTCCTTGTTGACGTTTTATCGAACATGAGGCCGATACTTTTCCCTATAAGTGGACAGGTCGACACATCTTTTCCCGATTTTAATTCGGCGGCCCTTTTAAGAATATTTTCTGTCTCTTTCGATGACAGATCCAATAAGGTAAGTAAATCTTTTTTCATAATTTTTTTACTCTGATGCCGACAATTATAACCTAAATGGAGCGATTCAGGTACAAACTGATTGCGAATCACTCGTCACGATTGACTTGCAAAAATATCATCAAGCGCGTCAATAAGATAGTCAATCTCTTTTTCAATGACTATCAGCGGAGGCGTAAAACGTAGGACGTTTCCACTGATGCAGTTTATGAGAATTCCCCTGTGCGCGCATGATTCAACGATGGGGCCGCCTGCTTTTGTTAATTCAAGCCCGATCATAAGACCTAATCCTCTTGCTTCAACAATAGATGAGGGAAAGTCTTTTCTTAAATTTTCAAGCCTGTTCATGAAATACTTTCCAATTCGATGGCAATTATCCAGCAAAAAGCCGTCTTCAAGCAAAGTTTCAATTGTCGCCACTGCGGCCGCGCATGCAAGAGGATTTCCTCCAAAAGTTGAAGCGTGGGAACCGGGCTGAAATGATGCCGCCACAGAGTCTTTCGCAAGAACCGCGCCTATCGCAACACCTCCGCGCAGACCCTTTGCAAGGGTGATTATATCGGGCTCTATATTGAAATGTTCATATGCAAAAAGTTTCCCGGTCCTTCCCATTCCTGTTTGAATTTCATCAAGGATGAGCAGGAGGTTGTTCTTATCGCATATTGCGCGTACTTGTCTTAAATAGTCTTTCGAAGGCATTTTTATCCCGCCTTCACCCTGGACCGGTTCAAGCATCACAGCGCATGTATTCTTCGTAATGGCTTTTTCCAGGGCATCTATGTCATTAAAAGGGACATGTCTAAAACCCGGAACCAGGGGCTCGAACCCTTTTTTTATCTTTTCCTGTCCCGTAGCGCTTAATGCAGCAAGGGTCCTGCCGTGAAAAGAGCCATAAGCGGTTATAATCTCATATTTACTATCATGAGGAGAGTGGTTGTTTGAATATTTTCGGGCCAGCTTAATCGCTCCCTCGACAGCCTCTGCGCCTGAGTTACAGAAAAAGGCTTTTTCCGCGAAAGAATGTTTTACAAGCAGTTTGGCGAGCTTGATCTGCGGCTCAATATAGTACAAATTTGATACATGCAGAAGCCTCTGCGCCTGTTTTTGCAATGCAATTACGACCTTTGGATGACAGTGCCCAAGACAGTTTACGGCTATTCCTCCGACAAAATCAAGATATTCCTTTCCATTGGAATTCCAGACCTTCATCCCCCTGCCTTTCCTTAAGACAATAGGAGCGCGAGTATAAGAATTCATTAAATATTTCTTTGATTCGTCAATAGCTGTTTTATCCATTGTTTAAAAATATAACATAAATTGTCAGGAGAAACCATTTGTTTTAACGGGCTGTGTTTGGATATAATTATTCCACGGTCAAGAATGTTCAATATTTCTCATAGGGACAGGCCAAAGCCGGTAAAGAATCAGATGTGTTTTATTCAAGAAAACAGAGCGGTCAACCGTTATATCTAATATCGGGCGATAACCTGCAAAAGGAGATTATTAAACATGAAAATTGCATATTCGGTCAGCCCTGACGGCGAGAAGTTTTCCATCCCAAAGCCGACAGAGTACAAAGAGGAATTTAAACGGCTCAAGAACGCCGTGGCAAAACAGCGGAAATTGAACCGGGAGATTGTTGTGGTTATGGGGGTCGGCTTTGTGGGTGCTGCCATGGCAGCGGTCATCGCGGATACTCAGGACAAAAAAGGCCGACCGGGTAAATTTGTCATCGGCATGCAAAGACCGAGCACGCGGAGCTACTGGAAGATACCGGTCTTAAACAGGGGGATTTCGCCGGTTACGTCTGAAGATAAAGAACTTGCCCCGATGATAAAAAGATGTGTCCGGGAGAAAAAAACACTTACGGCTACATTTACGTATGACGCCCTCTCGCTTGCCGATGTCGTTATCGTTGATATTCAATGCGATTATCTGAAAGAGGCCATCGGGGATATTCACAACGGACGCGCCGATATGTCACCGCTCGAGGAGTCTCTTGCGATTATGGCGGAGCACATTTCTCCTGATGCACTCATCCTGATAGAGACCACGGTGGCTCCGGGGACTACCGAACAGATAGCTTACCCGATAATGAAAAAGGTTTTCCAACGGCGCGGGATTAAAACAGATCCGCTGCTTGCGCACAGTTTCGAAAGGGTAATGCCGGGGAAGAACTATGTGTCGAGTATCCGTGATTTCTGGCGTGTCTGCAGCGGAATAAATAAAAAGGCCAGAGATAAAGTAGTTAAATTTTTAAATGATGTGCTCAATACTAAAGATTATCCGCTTACAGTGCTTGACAGACCCATTGAATCCGAAACAGCTAAAATAGTTGAAAACAGCTTCCGCGCCACTATTCTCGCGTTCCTTGATGAATGGAGCCTGTTTGCGGAACGAAACGGTGTAGACCTCGTTAAGGTAATCGATGCCATCAAAGTGCGTCCGACTCACAGCAATATAATTTTCCCCGGTCCCGGCATAGGCGGTTATTGCCTGCCGAAAGACGGCGGTCTCGGGATATGGGCATATAAACATATACACGGTTTCGAGGATGACATTTTCAAGATAACACCGCTGGCAGTCAATATAAATGACACCCGTTCGCTGCATGTCGGACAGTTGGTAAGGGACGCACTGAGAAACATGAACAGGCCTATTGCAGCCGCGGACATACTCCTGCTGGGTGCGTCTTACAGGGAAGACGTAGGTGATACGAGATACAGCGGCTCGGAGTTGATCGTAAGAAAACTTACTGAAATGGGCGCGGAGATGCGGGTACATGATCCCTATATAAATCACTGGTGGGAGTTAGAAAAACAGGACGATTATCCCCAAAAGGGATACAGCCTTGAAAGGTTCTTCCGGAACCAGAAAAAACTGACAAACCTGAGACTCGAAAAAAATCTGAAGAAGGCATTTAAAGGAGTTGACGCGATCATCTTTGCCGTTCGTCACGAGCACTACCTGAATCTCGACCCCGATGAGATCGTAAAAAAAGCCGGGAATACGTTTGCGGTGATTGACTGTTTCGGCATACTCGACGATAAAAAGATCCAGAGGTTTTTTGAGCTTGGATGCGAGGTCAAAGGTATGGGCAGGGGTCATGTGCGCTGGATTAAAGATGCTGTAAGAAGGCGGAAGACGAAAGGGAAGGTATAAACAACAAGTTATGCGTGTAGAGGCATGGCACGCCATGCCCCTACTCCTTTTTTTTAAACCACCTGTAACTCCTCATCCCATGTATTATTTCTTCGGATCTTTTCCCCATCATATACATCATCATCCTTAATAACATCGGGGGGCATTTGTAGAAGTAATTGAAGGCAAAGTTTCTGGTTTTTTCGGCATAAATGAATTCCGGGAATACATGTTTTTGTAATAATCGGATATAAGCCGGAGCTGTTTGCAGTCGGGCCGCGTCAAGGGTTTTGTTTTCACATATACTTTTGTGTATGGCCTGTGAAGCGAGCTCCGCGCTCCTTTGGGCATAAAAAATCCCTTCACCCATAAGCGGGTCCGCAAAACCGGCGGCATCGCCGACAAGCATGACATTCCTGAAGGCCGGATTGAGCATAAAATTGCCGTAAGGGAAAGTGAAAGATTTTATTTTATCGGCACAGCGCCTGTCTATATCCAGAGCAGATAAAAAATTATGAAATGAATGTATGAACTGTTTCCGGTTTTTACGGATGAGACCTCCTGATCCGATTATTAATCTGTCCCTGTTCGGGAAAACCCATGAATATCCATAACTTGTAAAATCAAAAGAAATCAGGGGATGGTTTATTTGTCTGTTGACTTCGGAACGGCTGACAAAGATTTCAAGCGCCGTAGCGATATTATTGAGCCAAACGTTACGGTCAAAACAGTTCGCCGGGAAACTCCGTCTTATGACACTGTTTACACCGTCAGCGCCTATGAAGAAATCCGCTCTTAATATCCTTCCATCCGATGAAGTTAATTGATCTCTCGAAAAATCAAATGATACAATTTCCTCCCCCTCTATTACATCGGCTCCGGCTTCCCGTGCCTTCCCGAGAAGAAAGTTGTCATAACTGTACCTGTCTATAAAGCGAAATGGAATAGCTATATTTTTTTTGTCCACAATTTTATTTTTATAAAAGATCTCATAATGATTTGACTCGTAATGTATGATTTGTTTTTCTTTAAGAGAAGAGACTGTTTCGCCGAATACTCTTTCCAGAAGTTTGACTGTTTTGTGTGTTATAAGCCCGCCGCAGAGTTTTTCCCTTGGAAAACGGCTCTTGTCGATTATTAATACCCTGAAGCCAAGACTGCTCAAGAGATATCCGGCGGTAGAGCCAGCAGGCCCGGCGCCGGCGATTATTACCTCATATTTGGCTGCTTCCAACATTTAATATGTACTGCCGGAAATTATTGTCCCAGCAGTATCGACCCTCCCCCGAAGAAAGTTCCGGCAACCGAAGCCGTCATAAGACATGCAAGGGTTGCCGCTAAAAGCGCCCTTGGGCCTACTGCCGATAAATCAGATGTCCGTTCAGGCACGAGCGCTGCTATACCGCCCACGAATATGGCGAGAGAAGCTACGTGGGCAAAACCCCACAGGGCATATGTAGCCAAAAAGGCGGAACGCGGATTATGCAATGTGCCTTTGGCCAGGAGCGCTGCAAGATCCATATAGGATTTTGTTTCAGTAACGATTGTTCTTTCGCCTATTATCTTTGATATCTCAACCGCATCAGACGGAGGAACGCCGATTATGAGTGTGAAGGGATAAAATACATATCCCATGAGTCCCTTTAAAGACCAGTCTATGTTTAAGCCTGTGAGAGTATTTAACCTTGAACCGGCCCCTGAAAAAATATAGTCTGCCAATGCCACTATGCCGAGGAATGCGATAAGCAGCGCAACAACACCGGCCACCAGTTTAAGGCCTGCGTTGGCGCCGCTTATACTTGCCTCTATAACGGATGATTCCTTTTCATAGAAAGGCTTCACATCCATTCCCATAGTCTCCGGTTCCCCGGTCTCGGGCATCAGCAGTTTGGACATTATTATGGCCGCTGGCGCTGAAAGAAAGGATGCGGATACGAGATGGCCCGCAATTGTCGGGAACTGTTTTTGAAGAATCAAAATATAAATGGCAAGGACACTGGAGGCAATTGTCGACATGCCTGCCGCCAGTATCGTACACAACTCCGAACGGGTCATCCTTTTAAGATACGGACGGATTGTTGTCGCGGATTCTATGCCGACAAATATATTGCTTGAAGCGCACAGGGACTCTGCCCCGCTGACCTTCATCAGCTTTGTGAAAATTTTGGAGAAGATACTGATAAGCCACGGCATGATGCCTATGTAATAAAGGACTGCCATTAGACTGGCGAAGAATATAATGGTAGGAAGCGCCTGGAACGCGAAAATAAAACCTAATGATTCCCCGCCCCATTCGTCGGTAGTTCCGGGGGGGAGGGCGAGCCTGCCGAAAATAAACCTTGTCCCGGCCCCTGCTACATCAATGATTTTTACCAGTGTATCATTGATAAACATAAATACATTTGCGCCGGCGGGTACCACAAATATAAAGAGCGCGAATATCATTTGCAGGATGCATCCCCAGACGATAAGGCGCCAGTTGACTACTCTCCTGTCGGAGGAAAGCGCCCATGCAAAGGCCATTAAAATAAATATTCCCGAAAAACTTACGAGGTTATACATGAATTTATCCGCTCCTTTTAAAAGATGTCTTGCGCATGTTTTTTGAGTATTGAGAAATAAAACAGCCGTGAATTATGCACAATAAGATTTCTAAATAATATATTAAACTTAAATTATTGTTCAAGAAATAAATTGAATCCCGGCAATAATACTGATAGACTTTGTAGATAACAGACGGGGATGATTCCTGACAAGCCGGAATGACAGGCTTTGTGAGCAGGAACAACAGGACAAGCTGTAATGGCGGGCTTGATGCTTTGCGGCCCGGCTTATTTAATACATTGTTCGTCATCATTGCAAATATAAAAAAACGAGGGTAAAAATGAGAAAGGCTTTATCAGCGGTGATCCTTTTGGCGGTCATTGCATCTTTCGGCGTATCAGAGGCTGTTCAGACAAATGTTATTATCAGGGCGAAATCAAAGGACGCAAAGTTTATTGGAACAAAGATGGGCGGCGCCATGGTTGTCGTCAGGGACAGTGAAACAGGCAAGGTCCTGGCCGAGGGGCTGACGGCCGGCAGCACGGGGGACACGGGTAAAATCATGATGGAACCGAAAACAAGGTTCGGGAGCATTGCGGACGGAGCGGCCAAATTTGAGGCGGTGATTGACATTGATGAACCCGTGCTGATTACTATCGATGTTGCTGCTCCGTATATTCACAAGGACAATATGGTAAAGAGCTCAACTCAAATATGGCTCATCCCCGGCAAGGACATTACCGGAGAAGGGGTGGTTATCGAGGTCCCCGGTTTTTCCGTTGACGCGCAGGCAATGGGGAAGGCAAAACTGGTGGACAACAAGGCTGTAATACCCATACAGGCGCGTATTGTAATGATATGAGGCTGCTCCTTGACCCCGGGCGGGTTATGGGATTCCAGCAAATACGAAATCAAGGCGCTGGTTAAGTACGATGGGAAGATAACAGACACTGCAACGCTTGACTATGCCGGGCCGAGCACGTTTCAGAAAGAGCTGAAGGTCGACAGTCCCGGAGACTATGAAATCATTGTTTATGCCTTTGATCCCCTGACAGGAAATACAGGGGTAGATAAGGTGAAGGTGAAGGTCGAGTAGTGTTTTAAAAACTTCTACATTCGAAATTGGATATTCAATGTTTTCTGTTTTTTTAAAGGCTAATCATGAATATCGAACAAGGAATATTGAACGCTGAAGCAACAACCACCCCTAAAAAGGGTGGTTGTTGCTTCATTTGCATTTGGATGTATTCTATTGTATTCTAATGATATAATATGAATGCAATAAGAAATGGAGGCACATTATGTCTAAAACTGTTACCTTAAGATTGAATGAAAACATATACGACTTATTCAGGGCCATGGCTGAAAGCGATAACAGAACCCTGTCTAATTTCATTGAAACATCTGCTTTGCGTTATATCGAAGAACATGAGTATGTGGATGATTATGAGATGGAAGAGATAAGAGAGAATCAACAGCTCAACAGA
>JAUVPO010000195.1 GCA_030598625.1 Deferribacteres bacterium
TGTACATCAAACGCCCAGAGGTTGGGGGAATTGGACGCGTGGGGATTATGGCAGCTCGAGCATGTAAGCTCTTTACCGATTCTGACAGGGTCCTGCCTGTCACGCGTCGGGTGGCCTTCCGTGGAAAAAGAGTCTCCGAGCACATGCTTGCCGCTGCCATTTTCAGCATGGCAGTTTACACACAGGTCCCAGGCCGACTTATACAGATTAAAAGGATACTTTGACGCGTGCGGGCTGTGGCAGATAGTGCATTTTCCGATAGTGACCGGTCCGTGAACATATGGCTTGGTCGTCCACTTATTTTTTTGTTCAACATGGCATTCATAGCATATTTCGGTATCAGGTTTTTTAACGGGATATCCGGGAGAAGAGCCGTTATCGTGACAGCTGAGGCAGCTCCATACAGAAGCCGGACCGTGAACATACTTATAAGAAGTTATCTTATTGTGGCAGGAATAACAAGTTGAGGTAGTGGCGAATAATGCCTTGTCGTCAAAAGTCCCGGGCGCAAAATCAGCGGGATTAACGGGTTTCCTGTCATATGTGCCCGGTTTAAGCACATGGCATTTTGCGCACTGTGAACGTTCTTCCATATGGAAATAATACTTTTTAAAGTCTGAGGGCGGATTCCTGTATTCACTTATAAGGTCTGAACGGCGAAAGACATTCAAAGTAACGTTGTCGACAAATTCACTCCCTTTTGTCGCGATGATTTCAATAATGTTTATACCGGGCTTCAGGAACACGGTGAAGCATTCAATTTCACTGTCAGGTATTATATCGACCTTATTATCTTCATTTACATCTACCTTGATTTTATCCGCGGAACCTTTCGGCACTCTTAAGGAAATTCCCAGAAGGTCATATTCCATGACCGCCTTATCAGGAGGATAGTGAAGGGTGATTGTTTGCTGACTGCTTTCCGCGTTTATGCCGGATACAATAAAAAGAACAAGCGAGAGATAAATGCTCTTTATTGACATCTGGATATGGATGATGGAAGGACCTGTTTTTTTATAATTTTTTCTATTGCCTTTTTATACATCTCTATTGACCTGTCTTTTTCACCTTTGAGTTCATAAGCCCTTCCGAGTTCATAATATGTCATTTGAGGGTATGGGTTGGCTACAGCGGCAGCCTCAAGAATTTTTATCGCTTCGTCGACTTCTCCCTTTAAAATAAGCGCCCCGGCCATCCCTGTCTTTACATCGTTTGAACCGGGATCCAGCTTTGACGCTCTGTTAAATGAATCAAGCGCCTTGTCCGCCTCTTTATTTTGCAGATACAGAAAACCGAGAAGGATGTGGGACTTTGACATGTCCGGCTTGGCTTCAGCAGATTTAATTGCGGTATCAACAGCCAGATCAATCATCCCTGATTCAGTAAATTTCAGGGCGAGGTTATAAAGCCGGAATGCCTCACGAGACGCCCTGTCCGGTTCCTCTTTATGAGGTGAAAGAGCTTCCCGTAATTCGACTTCGTCAATCTCTCCAAGCGCCTTTTTAATGTATTCCTCGAGGGTCTTTTTATATGTGAGCGGATGACTCGGCATGGCATAAGCAATCATGCCTTCCTTATCAATTATCACTGTTGAAGGATATACCCTGACCCCGTAATTGCTGTATATTTTCCTGTTATAGTCTATAAACAGTGGATAGTTAATCCCGCTGTCCTTAAGTATGCCTTTTGCTTCCTCCTGACTGTCGCTTTCCGCGATTATACTTATAACATCAACTTCCTTCCCCTTGAATTTATCCAGAATATCCCTGACGTCCTTCAAGGCAAGGAGAGAGCGCTTCTGTCCCGTCCTCCAGTATATAATAACCGCTGCCCGGCCTTTATATTCACCCAGTGATACACTTTTCCCATCAGCCGAACTTAAAGTAAAATCAGGCGCGACTTCACCGCTTGAAACAGTGAGGGCGTCAGAGGACGAACAAAATAAAATGGAAAAAATAAACGTCAGTATAAGGACAATCATCCGTTAATCTCCTTTTTTATTCTATCGTACTTTTTTAGTTTATGGCAGCCGGGCGTACAACTGCCGCCTGTTTCCGTCTTCTGATAGTTGACCGGCAGGTCCCAGGAGCCGAAAGGGACCGCTTCCCTTATATGGTTAGGAAAGTTACTCGCGTGTGTTTCATGACACGCGCGGCATGTCCTCCCTTTTATGGGCTTATTAACATGCGTGAAATGAAGGTTTATATTACCGTTTCTGAAATTGGTCAATTTAGTGGTCTCAGGATTCAGAACGATTGTTTTCTCGTGGCAGCTGAAACACAGGTTATAGTTTTCAGGACTGAACGCCATATAAAAAGTAGGCGGGTAAGGGTTTCTTAATATCCTGAAATTGACCGAGCCATGGGGATCATGGCAACCTGAACAGTCCTTTTGTTTTACAGGGCCATGGTGGTCGGTATTTTCAGCCAGCCATTTTTTCATGTCCATGACTGTCGTTCCGTCCGCCGTTTTGTATTCTCTGTCATGGCAGCTCAAACACAGGTCCATCGGTTCCATTGAGAGATTCATCGCTATATTCGACATATGCGCATCATGGCAATTAAGACACGACCGGTCCATCTCAATCGCCGCATGTTTAACGGTTACGGTCCGCAGCTGCTCCTCTTTATCCTTGTGGCACTTTAAGCACAGCTCGGGGGATTGAGATTCAAGCATGAACTGTTTCGCGGCGGAATGGGGGTTATGACAGCCGGTGCAATCTTCAGAAACCGGTTTGTGCACAAATTCCGATTTATGGACTGCCTCTGCCTTGTCAACATGACACATAAAACAAAGACCGGTCCCTTCTGCTTTCAGATTCTTTTCGTAATCAGCGGTATGGGGTTCGTGACACGCCACGCATCCTCCAACAGCTGCCGGTCCGTGAACAAACTCTCCCGCCACAATATCTTCATCGTGGCAATTAAAACAGACATCCCCCCCTTTTGCCAGAAGCTGGAACTTATAGGAAGAACCATGCGGACTGTGACAGGCCATACATTCTCCTTCTTCCACAGGGACATGAATAAATTTCTTCGGCTTGAACTTTTCATGGCAGCTGTAACAGGCTTTAGCGACATCCTTTATTTTCCCAAATTTATACTTGCCAGGTTTTTTCTTATGCTTGGGGGACTTTCCATGGCATACAGTACATTCGCCCGCGGCAACAGGTCCGTGAACGAATTTCTCTTTGCCCATTTTGTCATGACATTTGGATGTAATACATGTATCTTCAGTCTTTTTAGACACATCCGTCTGGGCCGAAGTTGATTTTCCCGAAATACCTGCCACTATAAAAGAAGATAGTGTAAACAGAATCAATAGAATAAATGTTTTCTTTCTCATTAATCCTCCGCTTTTTTTATGTCGCCAACCCATAAGGGTTATTAATATACTTATTGCCGTTAATTTTTTCAAGTTCTTATACCTGGTTATATTGCCTCCCCAAATCTACCCTAACCCCGCTTTGCTAAAGTGGTGGATAAGAAAAAGGAACTTAGCCAAATGGAAAATTGCCGTAGAACAGGTGAAACCGAAATTTACCTCAACAAATTAAAGGAGCAAAATAACTACCTGAAAATAATACTTATATGAATTAAAGACTTAAAAAAAACGAGGCGCTTTAATAGTGTTATATCAACAAAGCAGGACATTTATTTATATAATCATTTTATCATAATCCCCGCGTAACCGACTACATAGTCATAATCCCCGCTTACTTCGCCCGAAGTCATATATTTTACAAGTGTTGCTTCTTTAGCCGCCAATTTTTGGGCTGCAAAAAGCATCGCGGTTACAGGAATGACTCCACACATACTTATACCTTCTTTTTTAACAATATCATAAAGACCTTCGGGATCCAGGGCGATGACCCTGTCTATTGCTTTCCTGTCCTTTGTCCTGGCAGTTGAATCCGTTTCGTAATGACTCATGTCGGAACTCGCAACAATCGTAACCGGATACTCTGCATCTTTGACCGCGATAGCCATAGCTTCGCCGACATCCCTGCAAACATCCAGCGAGTCAGACATCATGGTAACCGGGACAATCGCCGCTTCAGTAGAAAAATAAA
>JAUVPO010000207.1 GCA_030598625.1 Deferribacteres bacterium
CAACCCATTAAATTTATTAATAATTGTCTTCAAGACTCCCATTTTTTGGACCCTCTTGTGTATAGTAATTTACCATGGAAGAGTCTGTTGGAAGAACCGATGATAAAAAAGTGGTAATCATAGGCGGAGGGCCGGCAGGTCTTACCGCGGCTTATCAACTGTCCAAACTGGACGCTCAGTCCGTTGTGCTTGAAAAAGATCAGATGGTTGGAGGGATATCAAGGACGATCAATTACAAAAACTATCTATTTGACGTAGGCGGTCATCGCTTTTTCACAAAGATCAAGCCTGTAGAAGATATATGGAAAGAAATACTTGACAAGGACCTGCTTCACCGTAAGCGTTTGTCGAGAATCTACTATAACAAGAAGTTTTTTTTCTATCCGCTACGTCCTTTCAACGCACTTTCAGGACTGGGTCTATGGAAGAGCATAATGATATTTTTTAGTTACCTGTATGTCCGCTTATTCCCATTTAAAAATGAGGAAACCTTTGAGCACTGGGTGTCTAACCGCTTTGGAAAACGATTATATAATACATTCTTTAAACCGTATACCGAAAAGGTATGGGGAATCCCCTGCACCGAAATAAGGGCCGAATGGGCGGCGCAGCGGATTGGCGGACTTTCACTCACGAAAGCGGTCAGGAACGCGTTTGCTAAACAAAACCGGAATAACGGAGGCAAGGCTGCTATCAGGACGCTGATCGATTCTTTTGATTATCCCAGGTTCGGGCCGGGCATGATGTGGCAGGCCATGTCCAGAATTATACAGGACAATGGTTCTCAGGTTTATTTAGGATCAGAGGTGGAAGCAATTCTATGGGACAAAAAAAATGGAAAGGTAAATTCATTGCAAGTAGGAGTAAACGGTAAAAAGAAGTTTTTCCAGGGAACCAATTTCATAAGCAGTATGCCCGTTAAGGAGCTTATACAAAAATTTAAACCGGCGGTACCCGAAGAAGTTCTTGAAGCCGCCAATAACCTCAACTACAGGGATTTTCTTACCGTGGCTTTAATTGTCAGGAAATCTGAATTGTTTCCGGACAACTGGATATATATTCATGACCCTGATGTCAAACTCGGCAGAGTTCAGAACTTCAAGAACTGGAGTCCCTATATGGTGCCGGATGTCAACCGGACCTGCCTTGGCCTTGAATACTTCTGTTTTGAGGAGGATGAGATCTGGAATATGCCGGACAGGGAGTTGATCGAGTTCGGCATAAGAGAAATGGAAAAACTGGGTCTGATTGAATCGTCCGATGTGGAAGACGGCAGCGTTGTGCGGATGCCCAAGGCATACCCCGTACATGATTTAAAATACCGTGAAATGCTCGGGACCATACGACGGTTCCTGAGCGGTATTGACAACCTCCAGCTTGTAGGCAGAAACGGTATGCACAGGTATAACAATCAGGACCACTCCATGTTAACGGCGATGCTGGCAGTGGAGAATATTTACGGGTCGAACCATGACTTGTGGAATGTGAATGTGGAGTAGGGATACAACACTTCTTATATTACCCCCCCAATGCATTATTTGAGTTAAAGGAAGTTATATAATTTGCTGAATGCCTTAACAATCGATATCGAAGACTATTATCATGTCAGTGTTTTTCAGCCTTATATAACCATGGATGAGTGGAAGTATCTGCCATCAAGGGTTGAGGCCAACACTATGAAGATATTGGATCTTCTCGATAAGCAGGCCTCAAAGGCGACTTTTTTTATATTAGGATGTGTCGCGAAAAAAAAGCCCGCTTTAGTCAGGGAGATATATGAAAACGGGCATGAAGTAGCGTGTCATGGTTATGCGCATAAACTGGCCTATGAAATGACGCCTGATGCGTTCCGCACTGATGTAAGGAAGGCAAAGACCATCATAGAAGATTCCATAGGAGCGCCTGTAACCGGTTTCAGGGCGACGACTTTTTCGATTGTCTCCGGCAATCTCTGGTGTCTTGATATATTGATTGAAGAAGGTTTTTTATACGATTCGAGTATTTTCCCGATTTATCGCAGAGATTATGGAATACCTTCATGGGAACGTTTCCCTCATTTAGTTTCACGGCCTTCGGGAGTCATATATGAATTACCGCCATCAACTACAAGTATCTTTAATAACAGATTGCCTGTTGCCGGCGGAGCCTATCTGAGATTTTTCCCTTTCAATTTCATAACCGCGGGAATAAGAAGGATAAACAATGTTGAATTGAAGGCAGCTGTATTATATGTGCATCCATGGGAATTCGATACCGGACAACCCAGAATAAAGGTAAAAAAACTTGCCGCCCTCAGACACTACACGGGAATAGGAACTCTGGAAAACAAGTTCAGGAAAATTCTTACTGAATTTGAATTTGGAACAGCAACTGATGTAATAGATAAGACGTTGTCATAGATAGAACAAAATAAAGTTATGAGCAGGAAGATGAAAATCATCAATATAGTCGGAGCAAGACCCAACTTCATGAAAATGGCGCCGATTGTCAATGAAATGAAAAATGCAGGGATCAATCAGGTGCTTGTCCATACCGGGCAGCACTATGATCATAAAATGTCAAAACTTTTTTTTGAAGATTTAGCATTGCCGAGGCCGCATATTAATCTGGAAGTCGGTTCAGGCACTCATGCAGGGCAAACAGGTGATATTATGAAGAAGGTGGAACCGGTTTTTATTACGGAAAGACCGGATTTAATATTAGTTGTAGGGGATGTCAACTCAACCCTTGCCTGTGCTATAACAGCGTCAAAACTCGGAATTCCGGTTGCGCATGTTGAAGCAGGTCTCAGGAGTTTTGACAGAACTATGCCGGAAGAGATCAACAGGGTTTTGACTGACGCGATATCAGATTGTTTATTTGTTTCCGAAGACAGCGGGATAGATAATCTCAAAAATGAAGGCATGCCGGAGGAAAAGATATTCTTTGTCGGCAATACAATGATAGATACGCTTCTTGAACATAGAAAAAAGGCTGAAAGTATATCTCCGCTTGGTACTGTGCATATCAAGAATATATCTTATGGAGTTGTGACGTTGCACCGGCCCAATAATGTGGAAAACAGGGAGAACCTGAAAAATATTATCGAGGCGCTTGCGATAGTTTCCCGTGGCATGCCGTTAATTTTCCCTGTGCATCCGCGTACTGTGAAAAAAATTGACGAGTTTGGACTGCGGGGAATGCTGTCTGAAATAAGGGGAAACGTATCTTCCGGTATTTATATGACAGAGCCTCTCGGTTATCTGAATTTTTTAGGCCTGATGGCAGGGGCCGGACTAGTTTTTACTGACTCCGGTGGCATTCAGGAAGAAACAACGGTTCTTGGCATTCCATGCATTACATTACGGGACAATACTGAGAGGCCGGTAACGATAACTTATGGCACTAATGTACTCGCAGGCGCTGATAAAAACAAAATAATCGCATGCGCAAAAGAAAGACTAAACGGATACGGCAAGGACAGCGGAATACCGGAACTTTGGGATGGAAAAGCGGCAAAGAGAATCGTCAGTGTCCTTATTGATAAATTCAGCGGTTAATTTATTTTACAATATGTATAACATCAAGATAAGGCGATGAATTCCCCTGAGAAAGTTATGAAAGTTCCTGTCATCGGACCAAACAGGGACGACGCGCCCGGAGATAACTCTATACATATTGATGCATACTCTGAGAATAAAAGAAGCGCCTGGAATAATTTCGTGCTGAACTGTGACCAGTCAACCTTTTTTCATCTTATAGAGTGGAAGGAACTGATTGAAAAAAATTTTGGACACAAAGCACATTACATCATGGCATTCCAGGATGATAAGGTCTCAGGGATACTCCCTTTGTTTGAGATTAAAAATATATTGTTCGGACATTCTCTTATATCAATGCCCTGTGTTGTTTACGG
>JAUVPO010000121.1 GCA_030598625.1 Deferribacteres bacterium
AAATAATGCAGAGACAATTAATTTTGGGCGGGGATAAAATCGTGGACATTTAAAATACAATATACCGGACAACCCGATTCTTCTATATTTTGTCTTCCGTTTTGCTCACAACGGTCTAAAAGGATAATTGCCGCATCAATAATTAAACCGCTTTCTCTCGCAGTATTTATTGCCTTGATTGTAGAACCCCCGGTAGTCACGACGTCATCTACTATAACGACATGGTCCCCTGCTTTTATGTCTCCTTCTATCGGCAAGCCGAGGCCGTATTCTTTAGGCTCTTTCCTTATTACAAATGCGTTTATCGGTCCCTTGACGGTTTGGGAATGCATGGCAACGGCATAAGCTATCGGATCAGCTCCAAGGGTGAGGCCGCCTACAGCGTCAGGACGCAACCCGAGTTCTTTGATTTTCTCAAAAACAATCTTTCCTACAATATGCATGCCTTCAGGGGACTGGGTGGTCTTTTTCAGATTGAAATAAAAATTACTGACGGCCCCGGATGAAAGTTTAAATTTTGGCGTATCGCTATATTGGAAAGATCGTTCCCTGATTATTTGGATAAGACGGTCTTTCAGGTCATCCATTGCCATGGACTATAACAAACAGGGTAGTGATTTATCAATAAAATGATTGACAGGGGCAACCCTTCACTGAAGGGTTGCCCCTGTCAGAAATGACAGTATACACTACCGAAAGAACTTGATAAAATTATATGTTTTGTATTGCTCAATGTAATTATTCTGTTGGGGACCGGTCTGGAGTTATTCTTATTCGAAGATATTGCAGGAACGATTCCTGATAGGCCGGAATGACAGACAAGCCCTTCCCGGGTGAGCTGGGGCATGGCGGAGAATGGATAAATGAAATTATTATCTAAGCGGGATACGATATGTCTGCTGGAACTGATCGAGGCGGCGTTATATTGCAATGATGCCGGAGGATTTCAAGAGCTTATGGAAAGATTGAAATATATCGTCCCTCATGACTTTGCGGTTTGCGCGCTGGCAAGGATAAATGCCGACAGGACAGTGACATCTTATGATACCGTAAATATAAGTTATCCCGATGAATGGCTCTCAACATACAAGCTGAAGGATTATCACCGCATTGATCCCGTTGTCAAGGAAAATTTTATGCATTTCAAGCTGCAATACTGGGCTGAAACGTATAAGAAACATGCCCCTTCCAGAGAGTTTATCTTACAGGCGGAAGATTTCGGGCTGATAAGGGGATATACTCACGGATTGAGAAATCTCAAAGGCGGTGAATGCAGTCTCTTCTCTTTTGCGGGGCCGTCCGTAGAGTATGGTATCAGGACAAAGGTTTTACTGAAACACCTTGTCCCGCATTTTCACCAGATGCTTGTTCGTGTTCTTAGAAGCAATAAAGAGAAACAAAACGCCGTCCTTTCTCTGAGAGAGAAGGAAATCCTGAACTGGATAAGACTCGGCAAAAGCACGTGGGAAATATCGGCAATCCTCAGCATCAGCGAAAATACGGTGAAATATCATGTTAAGACTATTCTGGAAAAGCTTGACGCCGTAAGCCGGCCCCAGGCCGTCGCAATCGCCATTCAGGAGAGATTGATTGATCTTGATTGAACACTGTGACGGGTTTACTGTTTAGCGAGTTAAACCACTTGAGCATCTCGGGCCGCTTTGACAAATTCAGCGCTTCGAACTCTCGCCAGTCTATCATCGCTGCTACAGCTATGACCCCGTCAGACATTTTTTGAGGATCCCCTAATAACTTACAGGGAAAGCCTCTTACACGAAGCAATCTGTATATTTTATATTCTACTACCAGATAAAGGTATCTTTTTTTATGTTTAATCGACCAGTGATAGACTCCCTTGTAAAGAAGCATGGAAATGCCGCAGGCCCTGAAATTTTCAGAGACAATGTCATTCCTTGCCTCAGGCGCGACACAAAATCTTGAAACCTCAATTGTATCGTCTTCTTTCCTGATGTTATACCCCGGCATAACCAATGAGACGAAGTCATTTTCCAGCATAAAAGGGGCCTCATTCATTATAACTCTCAGAAATGCCAATAGATTGTTTTGCCGGTCAAATACACCAAAGAAGATTGCTTTGGAATCATAATCATCCGTCTCAATTGTATTCACTGTCTGCCGCAGCCAGCCCAGCTCCTGACAGAATATTCTATGTCTCAGGTGAAACGCCTGGATTTTCTCATGTTCAGTTATCATGTCTTTTACAATAAGGCTGTCCTCTTTTATGAAAATTTGAGACGTTATTTTCTTGCCCGCTCTGCGATATCCTTTTTCAGCAATCAGCATTTATGCCCCCTTGATTTTTCTAATAGTGAAGAGGAAAAAACGGTGAAAAGTCACCTACCCGAATGGGTAGGTGACATAGGGATCAAATATTTAGTAGATTCTCTTAGCGAGGTATCATGTCCATTCAAAAAAAAATTCTATTATCCAAACAGGATGTTATTTCCCTGCTGGAACTGATCCACGACAGTATTTCCTGCACAAAAGAAGAAGAATTAAGAGGGCTTATAAATAAACTGCAGCTCTTAATTCCATATGATTTTGCAGTCTGCGGAACCGGAAAGGTATCAGACGGCGGCGCAGCGGATTCCTACAATATCATAAATGTCAGCTATCCCTCCGAATGGCTTGAGCTGTATGTGTTGCAGGGATTTGCCAAAATCGACCCGGTCGTAAAAGAAAATTGCACGAATTTCAGGTTGCAGTACTGGGGTGACACATATGAAAAATATGACTCTTCCGGGCTGTTTATTTCAAAGGCGGAGGATTTCGGATTGAGTACGGGTTATACTCACGGATTAAGGAATTTTGAAGGCAGCGAGGGAAGTCTGTTTTCTTTTGCGGGACCGTCCGTAGAGCATCATCCAAGGACGGAAGCCATACTGAGACATCTTGTCCCGCATCTTCATCAGGCGCTTGTCCGCATTACAGGCATGGATAAAAAGAAACCGGATCCCATTCTTTCACTTCGGGAGAAGGAGGTGTTGAACTGGATAAAGCAGGGCAAAAGCACATGGGACATATCAGTGATCCTCGGCATAAGCAGGAGTACGGTTAACTTTCATGTCAACAATATCCTGCAAAAACTTGATGCCGTAAGCCGGGCGCAGGCTGTTGCGATTGCCATTGAACAGGGATTGATCGATATTGAGTGACGGACTGATCAGGGGTTTCAATTTTTTGTATAAATAGACCAGAATAAATATAAATCCCCTTACAAGTTTATTTACTTGTAAATTTATTATGACACCTGCAGGCCATTTGTCCATATCTTATATTTCGGGAAGATTCATAAAGAATATTTCCCTGCCCGCAATTATCATTGGCGGGATATTGCCTGACATTGATTTCTTTTTTGTTGGTTTCGACTGGTTCAACCAGTATCATCATGTGGTTACGCACAACCTGCTTTTTATAATTCTGACTGCTCTTTTCACTTCCTTCCACAGGTCCTGGATTCCGGGGAAACGTGTCGCGCCGGCTCTTCTTTTGGGATCTTTTTTACATTTACTTGTTGATTCGTTTATGGATAATAATCCGACGAACGGGATAGGCATAGCATTGTTGTGGCCATTTTATGACGGGTTTTTTTCGCCCTTTAATATATTATCCGACGCCGGGAATAAAACAGGGTGGAGTGACCCGGTCAGTATGATTAAGCCTATGTTGTTAGTAATGCTTTATGAAGTTCCCCTTTATGCCACGTCAATGTTTTTATTTTTGAGAAAGAAGAGACTTACGCCAACTTCCCGATTATCCTGAATTTTTCGTAACGGTCTTCGATGAGAGTGTCGGAAGGCTTTTCCATTAATTGAACCAGGTGGTTTCGTAACGCATTTTCGACGGCCTTGGCTGCCTCCTGCTGGTTCCTGTGCGCGCCGCCCAGGGGTTCAGGAATGATTCCATCAATGATTCCGGACTCATGAAGGTCCTGAGCGGTCATTTTTAACGCTGCCGAAGCCTTTTCATATTCATCCTGCCCGACCGAGGTGGTATTTTTTTTCCACAGGATCGCAGCGCATCCTTCAGGAGAGATTACCGAATAGACCGAGTGCTCAAGCATAAGGACTTTGTCTCCTATCGCAAGGGCCAAAGCCCCCCCGCTCCCTCCTTCACCGATGACGATCGCGATTATGGGAGTTTTAAGGGTAAACATTTCAAGAAGGTTCTTTGCGATGGCCTCTGCCTGTCCCCGTTCTTCCGCTCCTATGCCCGGATACGCGCCGGGGGTGTCAATGAAGGTAATTATGGGCATACCGAATTTCTCCGCAAGCTTCATTATTCTGATCGCTTTCCGGTATCCCTCGGGATGGGGCTGGCCGAAGTTTCTTTCAATCCTTGATTTGGTGCTTCTTCCTTTTTGATGGCCGACAACGGCAACGGCAATATCCTGAAATTTTGCGAATCCCGCTACAATGGCAGGATCGTCCGCGAATTTCCTGTCGCCGTGCAATTCGATAAAATCTTTCATCAGGAGGTTTATGTAATCAAGTGTGTACGGTCTTTCCGGGTGGCGCGCTATCAGTGTCTTTTGCCAGGGGCTTATTTTTAAAAAAATATCGGCCCTTAGATCTTTTGCCTTTTTTTCAAGCTTCTTTATTTCGCTTGTTATGTTCATGTCCTCACCGTCGGCCAGGTGCTTCAGTTCTTTAATTTTATTTTCCAGCTCCGCGACGGGTTTTTCAAAATCAAGATAATAATGCATCATACGCTCCGTTTAATAATATAATCTTGCCGTCCCTTTTCCCAGGATATGTTCTGTATCCAGGACCATCTCTTCAGACGGCATAACCTGCCGGTTTGTATGCAGGATTGTTTCCCAATGCCCGGGGGAGATGATTTTCAGATAAACCGGACAGTCCCCCGTATATTTTAAAAGTATTTCATCGAGTTTTGGAAGGTCTTCGGTCCTGGTATTATTATACATTGTCAGCATGAGCGATTTAAATTTCGCTTCTTCAGCTTTCGGCGGGGTATTGGGTTGAGAAAATTTTTTTCTTTTATTTTCAGTAAATGATTTGCTGTTCGATGTTATTTCTTTTATCTGTTCAGTATTATCAATGGGAGCTATCCCCCGGGCAATAATTTTAAATCCCTTGTCCGTTTTATCCGTAAGACCGGAGATAATCACGGGTGAGTCCACGGAGATTGTATTCTGGGCTTCCTTATATACATCGGGAAATACAATGACCTCGACATCGCCGTACATGTCTTCGATCGTGACATAACCCATCAGATCGCCTTTTTTTGTCTGTATCTGTTTCAAATTACGGACAATGCCTCCGATGATTACAACCTGCCTGTCCTGCAGTTCCTGCAAATCACTTGTTGGCGTCACCGAAAGTTCGGCAAACTTATCACTGTATTCATTTAAAGGATGTCCCGTGATATAAAAACCAAGCGCTTCTTTTTCCATTGCAAGGCGTCTGGAATCGTCCCATTCCCCGATGTCGGGCATTTGAGGGTGAGCCGGTTCATGCTGGTCAAACATGCTTTCCTGCCCGGAGTTTTTTTCCTTCTGAAAACGGATGGCCGCGTCCATAACAGGAGTCAGCGCGGACATCAACTGGGCCCTTTTGCCCATGGAATCCATTGCCCCGGCCTTGATAAGGCTTTCAATGACTTTTTTATTTACACGCCTTGAATCCACTCCTGAACAGAAACCGAAAAACGAATCAAAGCCTTTTCCGCTCCCGGCCTCGATTATGGCGTCAATGGCCGAACTCCCCACGCCTTTTACGGCCTCAAGTCCGAAGCGGATTGAATTGCCTGCCACCTTAAACTCCCGTGTGCTCTGATTAATGTCCGGAGGGAGGATTTTTATCCCCATTTCTTTACATTCATTGATGTAAGCCACTACCTTTGCGGTATTGTCCATATCGGAGCTGAGTGACGCCGCCATGAATTCAACGGGATAATGGGACTTAAGATAAGCCGTTCTGTAAGCTATAAGGGCGTATGCCGCCGAGTGTGATTTATTGAAGCCGTACTGCGCGAACTGGAGTATCAGGTTGTAGAGCATATCCGCCTTTTTACCGGAAACCTTATTGTCCTTTAATCCCTGAA
>JAUVPO010000169.1 GCA_030598625.1 Deferribacteres bacterium
AGGCAGGACTGGGATTTCATTATTTCACGGACAGTAATCACAGCTTCGACTTTAACTACCGCCTCCACCATATTTCAAACGCGGGAACAGCGGAACCCAATGAGCCTTTAAATTCAAGCAAGTTTCTTTTAGGTATATCTTTTATAATGTAATCCATGCTTCTATCTTTATGCAAATTCGGCATAAAGATAGCGGTTGGCCCTGTTAATGCATTGCCGCAAAAATATTGCGGGCATATTAATCAGTGCCTTCTGATTTTGCCGCTCATTGTCTTGAATATTTCACTAACTATTTCAAAGCTCTTCGGGACCTTGTATTGAGCAAGGTTCCGATAACAAAATTTGCGCAGCTCGACTATGATAATATTCTGTGACAGATTTTCATTTATCACGATTTTTGAAACAGGCAGTTGACCGTATTGAGGATGGTCCTCGCCATATACATAAGATTCTTTCACTCCGGGAAACTGGTTTAATACAGCTTCAACCTCATGAGGGAAAACCTTCATCCCCGCAAAGTTAATAACGTCCTTTGAGCGTCCGACAATAGTTAAAAATCCCTCTTCATCAATTTTTGCGAGATCTCCCGTATTAAACCACCCTTTGTCCATGATGCCCTTCCTGTTTTTCCACGGCGAAAAATAAGCATCCAGCATGCCTTTACCCTTTATGTGTATTTGCCCTATCCCGTCTTCATCTTTATTAATGAGCTTTATCTCATAGTCAGGCAATACTCTGCCTACGGAACTCCTCTTTTTTTTATCAGCGGAAAGATTAATAAAAGGCAGACCCACCTCTATGATTCCATATGCCTCGCTCAATTCAAAACCAAATTTCAAATAGAAATCATGAGCAATTTTTTCAGGAAGTTTCACTGCCGTTGATACAGCCAATCGAACATGATTAAGAGATTCCGTGGAGAGCAAATCCATATGGCTTAACAAATTGTAATGAAACGGTGAAGCATAGATAAACGTAGCCTTATGCTTCTTTATCCCTTCTATAACAGATCCCGGGAAAACACGACTGCAAAGCACAATAGTTGACGCGCGCCTGAGGAAAAGAAGAATGGTTACCACAAAATGGAAACTCATGGAAAGGACCCACAAAATCATATCATCAGGACTTATATCAAGCCCCCTGTCAGCCGCGGAAGTCCTTTCAATAATCGTCTCATGCGATAAAACGACTCCTTTACTTGTACCGGTCGTCCCTGAACTGAATCTTATAAACGCCGGATTGACTTTATAATATTCGTTGTCCGGCTTTTGTTTATTGTTTGTTTTTTTGATATTAAATTCCTTTGCATAAAAACCATTTTGACCAAGACCGCTCGCGCCTTCATTATTGTAAGTCCCTTTTTCAAAAATCAGAAAATCTATCATAATCCTTTCAAGGATATCATTGATTTCAGCCCCGGTATTTTCCATGGCAATTGGAACAATGACTGCGGATAGAGACAGGACCGCCAGGCTGGATAATATATAATCAATGCTGTCATCGCACAGAAGTCCCACCCGATTAAATGGAAGCACTCCGTATTTCTTCAAAGAAAAAGCAATATCTTCAACAGAAGAGATCAACTGTTCATAAGATATACTGCTTTCTTCATCAATAATTGCTGTTTTATTTCTGAAATTACGGGTCTCCTGTTTTATGGTCTGAAAAATATTCATTATTATGTGAAAGGATAATTTCCATTTTTTGCATAATGAGCCGCTGCAAGACCTGCCCCTTCTCCAAGAGACATGCATGCGCCCATAACACGGGTAGAGCCAAGCGCCTCCCGCGTAACGGATATACACCGGCCTGCGCAAAGGAGATTCGCAATGCCTTTGGCCTTCAGACACCGGAAGGGAATTTCATAGTATTCGCCGGCCGTAAGGTATTTATAAACTGTTCCTTTACTTTTATCCCATATTTCTATGGGCCATGAATTTTTAGCAACGCTGTCGTGAAATTTTCCTGCATTAAGCACATCTTCTTCCGTAAGAGTATATTCACCGCAAATCCTCCTGCCTTCTCTGTCCATGACCCCGGAGGAAGTCTCCGCAATATAAGAACCTCTAAATGACGGCAGCCTGCCGGCCAGGTAGCCATGCAAAACCCTTGAACATTCCCCGGCCATCCGCTCACGTTCATCGCTGTCAGGACCGCTGACACTTAATTTGCAGTATCCCTCGTCGTCATCATCCCCAAGGCTGAATGTAGAAAATCTCATGTATTCAGGCAACATCTTTTCCCTGATTGCTTCAGATAGATAATACGGGATCTTAATGGAAAGTGTTTCATCGGGATCTTTCATGCCCTTAAAACGGATTGTATACCCCGCCAGCTGAATTTTTTCCGGTGGCGACAACGCAAAATCTGCTCCAGCCAGAACTGAAACTACTCCGCTTCCGGAACAGTCGATCAGGATCTTTGGAGCGATATTATTCAAGGTCCCCTGATGATTTATCCTGACCCTGACTATCTTTCCGCTTTCCTTATCAACGTTAACGGCAGCCGCGTTATTAAGCAGAGATAGAGTTTCTTCCTGTTTGCATAAAGAATCAAAAACAGACCGGAGGTCCTCCCTGTTATACGGAAGAACATAGACCTGGCCGATTTTTTTGACTGTTTTATGAGGTGATAACCGGTGCAGACAACCGGTTATTTCGCGGACAATTCCCCCGTTTATTGTCCCGGCCGGAGCGGCGTCTCCGTTCAGGTAAAGACCGCAAATGTATTGAAACAGGCCTGAACAACCTATTCCGCCCAAAAAAGGTCCCTTTTCAACCAGGATTGTGTCAGCCCTGTTTCGTGCGGATGCAAGTGCAGCCAAAGTCCCTGATACACCGCCGCCAATGATCAGCACGTCACAGCGTGAAGCGGTCAGGTTAGTCACGTTTGCAGCTTCTCCTTTAAGCATGTTTCGAGCATAACGGCTTCATCTTCCTGTATTAATCCATTCAGATACGATATTACCAGATTAAGCCGATCGTTAAAATAGTTAAAGAAGAACCCGAGACCCGGCGGCACCGGGACACGCGGCATGTGAAAAATATTATTGATTTTCGCTCCCATAAACCCGGAAAACATGTACGAGCATTTTCCAACATGGGAAAAACAAAAAGAAGCTATTTTGCCGTCAACCGGGATGCTGAAGACCTTTTTCAAGACCGGAAGGGGGGCGATACGCGTCAGCAGGCTTGCCTTCAGCACATCTTTCGGCAATCCCGATTTTATCTGGTCATACATCTGATTCCTGATTGACATTATCGTTTTCTCCCGGTCACCCGCTTCGCTCGCCGGGACCTGATAAAACAGATACGACACATGATTAAAGAACATCTCCTGTTTGATGTCTTCACCGGTCCTCATGTCAACCGAGGCCGGCACTAAATAAGAATCAGACAGCAGGCATCTCTTACTGAAAAGTTCATGGACCGTCTGAATGACAACCGACAGGAAATAAGGAGTTTCCATTAAATACCCTGCCCGACTGTTCGCATCTTCATGAATTTTTTGTGTTTCCCGTGGACTGAAATTAATCAGTCTGAACCTGAATCCATTATTCTTTGCCGGGGGTAGAGGCAGCGCTCCGGGGGAGAGTTTCGAAAGGGACACTATTTTCCGGTTAACGGTCCGGCCGGCATAAAACTTTTCCATCCAGTCGGACAGATCAGCAGGGGCGGTAAAATTAAAGCCGTCAGCAATTCCGGAATTACAGTTTCCGGTTATATACTGCTGAAACAGATCAAGAAACATCTCGGCCCCGCGCGCGTCTAATACGCGATGGTCAAAGGTCATGGCAAAACAGCTTTGTTCAACGCCGGTCCTGATCAGATGGAAGGCAACATGATCATTGTCGTTCTTAAACTGTCTGTTGACACATTCTTCAAGCATGCTTGAGACATCATCGGATGAAGCGCGATCCAGGTGATGGTCATTAAAATTCAAGTTAAAATCTTTTTCCAGCGGCATTCGCCAGTAAGGGGCAAGGTTATAATCGCGGGCCGTGCTTCCAAAAAGAACGGGGAATTTTTTCACAAAGCGGTTTAAAGAGTTCTTGACGGCTGTCCCGTCAAGTGCGCCGTCCAACATGATAACAACCTGGGACATATTGCCGGCACAGGTCTCGGTCTTCAGTATATAATCAAGCGCATTTATTACCCAGTCTGAACCGGACAGGTATCGTTTGTTTTTTGATGATGGAATGACAAAGCCCACAATCAAAGCTTTTTGTGAATAAAAGATGCCAGTGAGCGAATAGTCTCAAAATCTTTTTTGTCCAGACCTGAATCTATCAATTGAAGGTTGAATGTCTTTTCAATAAACACGAGTATCTCAACAAAGCCGAGCGAATCAATGCCAAGTTTATGAAAAGGTATATCCGTGGCAATAGAATGCTTATCCGTGGATTTAATAGAAGCAATATATTGCATTAACTTATCTTCTATTTCATATTCAGTCATTTGCTTGAGCACAGGATATTCAAAACAACAATGATATTATAATTAAGACAAAAATGCCGATAATCTGATTTTTTAATCATAATCCATCTCTTTTAAAAAGATTTTTTTCTTAGATAAATAACCGCGTTGCTACCATAACAATTATATCTAATGCTCCTTATTAATTCAACATGTCCTTTTCTTGTATCATTGAGGAT
>JAUVPO010000168.1 GCA_030598625.1 Deferribacteres bacterium
CCTCTTTATCGTTAAGGCTGATTTCTCAGCCAGTTCAACCCGCGGCCTTACGCCGGCGGATATGATAATCAGATCACCGTCAATCCTTGCCCCGTCTTCAAGGAGAATCCCCACGGCTTTATCATCTCCCATGATCTCCTTTGTTTTGGCACCGAGATAAAAGGTGAAACCCATGCCTTCCATTTGCGTCTTCAGCATTTCAGCGCCCTCCGGGTCCATCTGCCTTGGCAGCAGGCGCGGGAAAAATTCGACAACGCTTACATCATGCCCCGTTTTTCTGAGACTGTTCCCCGCTTCAAGTCCAAGAACCCCTCCGCCTATAAGGATTACCTTTTTAATCCCTTCCGCGTAACTGATTATCTCATTTGCATCTTCAATTGTTCTTAAGGTAAAAACGCCTTTTTTGTCGGAACCGGGGATTGGTGGGACAAAGGAAAAACCTCCGGTTGCGATAAGCAGTTTATCATACTCAAGCATATCTCCTTTTTCCGTTATTATTTGCCGGTTGTCTTTGTCTATCCCGGAAACAGGGGTGTTCAACAAAAGCCTGATGCCCCGCTTTTTATACCAGTCGTCTTTATGGATAATAATGTCTCTTTCCCCGGCTTCTCCTGCGAGATACTCTATCAGCCTTATGCGGCTGTAAAAAGGCGCTGCTTCATCAGTAAGAACAGTTATTTCACCGCTGCTGTCCAGATTTCTGATATTGGCGGCTGCCGTGGTTCCTGCAACGCCGTTTCCGATGATTATGTATTTCATGATTTTGCCTCCGCTTTTAAATTCCACCCAGACCCGGTCCTTTAAACCGGGAAAGTTTCAGTTCAGGTCATAGTTGAATTGTTTATACTCTTGCGCGTTTCAACATCGTCAAAAAGAATATCCCTATACTGACAAGCACAATGGTCGGACCGGATGATGTGTTGAGATATATGGATGCTATGAGCCCGACGACCCCTGAAATAACGCCGAAGATACTTGAGAGGACAAAAAGCCTCTCCATGCTTGACGCGAGATTCCTCGCGGATGCAGCCGGAACAATGAGAAGAGATGTGACGAGAATAATCCCTATAATTTTAAGACTCACGGTTATAACGACCGCGATGATCAAAAAAAGCAGATATTCAAAGAAACGCACGTTAATCCCTTCCACCTTCGCAAGGTCTCTGTTGAATGTAATGTGAAGAAAGGGCTTTAAAAAGGTCAAAAGAATTGCAATAGTCAGTATGCTGAAAATCAGAATCAATAATAAATCCGCAGTTGTTATGGCAAGAATGTCCCCGAACAGGAACGTAAAAATGTCCCGCCTGTAACCTTTCATCATACCGATGATGAGCATTCCCGTTGCAATCGCGCCTGAAAACGCGATGCCGATAACCGTATCATGCGACAAAGTTGTTTTTTCAGACAGAAACGCGATAAGCAGGGCAATGAGTATCGCCACGACAACCGAAGACAGCGAAAGGTCAATGCCGAGTATCGCCCCGGCTGCGATACCAGCGAAGGCTGAATGGGATATTGCATCCGAAAAAAAAGACATCCTGCGCAGCACCACAAAGTTGCCTACAAAGGGGCAGAGTATTCCGACCATTACCGAAGCAAGCAATGCTCTCTGTAAAAACGGATATGCCAACAATTCACTGATTGTGTTCATGACAGCTATGTATATATCCTCCCATCATCTCCCCGTAAACGCTTTTCATAACTTCATCCGTGAGCGCCTCTGCCGGCCTGCCGCTGCATACCAGTCTCCGGTTCAGGCAAAGGACATTGTCCGCGAAACGGTAAACGATATTTAAATCATGCGAGATCAGTATAACGGTCAATCCCTTTTCTTTATTAAGCCTTCTTATTAAATCGTAAAATCTCTCCTGGCCTTCGATATCCACCCCTGATGCGGGTTCATCAAGGAAGAGAATCTGCGGATCATTGACGATTGCCTTGGCGACCATGACCCTCTGGAGTTCTCCTCCCGACAGGCTGCCGATGTTTCTGTTTTTCAAATCATGCGCCCCTACAATCTCAAGCTGTCTGCAGACATATTCCCTTTCCCGTCTCTTCTTATGGAACGGAAATGAATAAAACGGAGGCGAGGTAAACCGTAAAAGCTCTGAAACCGTCAGGGGGAATGTCCTGTCGAATTCAAGTCTTTGAGGGACATATCCAACCCTGATATGCGAGTTGTTATGCTTAAACGGATGCCCGAATAAAAGCACGGAGCCGGTTTCATATGGGATAAGTCCGAGAACGGCCTTGATTAATGTGGTCTTGCCCGCGCCGTTAGGTCCTATAATCGCCGCTATTTTGCCTTCCTCTATCCGGAAAGACACGTTTTCTATTAAGTGGCTGTTGCCGGCTTTCACACAAAGGTTTTCAACACTCAGCGCTGTCATACCATGCCTCTAATTTAACGCCTTTTTTAAGACCGCAAGATTTGCCCTCATCTTTTCTTCATACCACTCCTTTGAAAGCTCTCCTGTCTCAAGCGTGTCAAGATTATAAACCCGCAGTTTTAAATCCTCCGCTATTGTGTCCACTATTTTATGTGAAGCCCGGGACTCTGAAAAAATCGCCTTGATGCCTGCCGCCTCTATTGTCTTTATGACATCAATTATGTGTTTGGGAGACGGTTCTATTTCAGGGGTCTCCTGAATCACGGCGGCCTGTTTCAGCCCGTAGTCCTTTGTGAAATATGTAAATGCCGGGTGCAAGGCGACAAATTCCCTCTGCTTCCACGTCCTGACCTCATCCCTTATTTCCCGGTCCAGCGCCTTAAGACGTTTAATGTACAGTCCGGCGTTTTCCCTGTAAGTTTCGCTATTGCCGGGGTCGGCCTTTACCAGACAATCCCTGATATTTTTTACCTGAATAACGGCATTTACCGGAGAAAGCCATATGTGGGGGTCATTATCAATGATCTCCACACCTGAACTTGTGTCTGCTATGACAATCTCCTTTTTGCCTGTCTGTGCGGATATCATCAGCTTGTCCAGCCAGGATTCGAGATCAACCCCGTTTTTAATCAGTACGTCTGACCTTGAAACCTTTACAATGTCCGCTGGACTGAAAGAACACTCATGCGGCCCCGCTCCTGAAGGCAGAAGATTGTCAACGTCTGCCAGGTCTCCCGCGATATTTTTTGTAAAACTGTACAGGGGGGCTATGGTCGTAAGTATCCTGAGTTTCTCACTCTTTTCAGTGATGGATTGACGGCATGCCTGAAGACCGGCAATAAGACAAATTATAACAAGAAATATCAATACCCGGAATTGCTTCACGGATAAAATTATACCACAATATCATCCGTGTCCGTATTCCGTGTCCGTGTCTTGTGGTTTGTTTACGGACACGGACCACGGATACGGTCACGAATTGTTATGTTATCATTACTGACCATGAAATATTTACATCCATTTGCGGCGCTCAGGCACAGGAACTTCAGGCTTTTCTGGTTCGGGCAGATAATATCGCTGTCCGGCACGTGGATGCACCAGACCGCACAGGGGTGGCTGGTTTATGAACTTACAAATTCTCCTTTCTTTCTCGGACTTGCCGGAACAGCAGCGACATCGCCAATCCTGCTCTTCACACTGGCCGGCGGAGTTATCGCGGACAGACATCCGAAAAGAATCATAATGCTTACGGCGCATATCGCACTGATGTCCTTTGCCCTGATACTGGCTGTTTTAACGGCGTCCGGTGTTGTAACTGTCTGGCATATATTAATCCTTGCCTTCCTCATAGGCTCTGTGCTTGCTTTTGAGATTCCCGCGCGTCAGTCCATTATTATTGAACTGGTCGGGAAGGAGGACCTGCTGAATGGTATCGCGCTTAATTCCACCGCCTTTCACGGCGCCCGGATGATCGGCCCGGCTATCGCGGGCTTTGTAATCGGTTCGGTCGGGATGGCTTCATGTTTCTTTTTGAACGGCCTGAGCTTTCTCGCCATCATCGCGGCGCTTGTCAAAATGCGGTTTGGTCCGGTTGAAACAGCGCCATCGCCGAAAGCGGGAATCAGAAAATCATTCAGGGAAATCATAAAATATGTCCGTCATAATCCCACGGTATATACACTCCTCATATCTGTGGGCATAATCAGCTTTTTCGGTTTTCCCTATATTTCTTTCCTGCCCGTGTACGCCCGTGATATTCTTGAAACCGGCGCAAGCGGACTCGGCATTTTAATGGGCTGCGCGGGGGCAGGCGCATTTACCGGCGCAGTGGGCCTTGCGCTGAAAGGGAATGTATCGAGAAGGGGGATTGTGATGGCAATCGCGGGCATCACCTTTTCAGCGGCGCTGCTTGTATTTTCACTTTCAAGGACCGTCTGGATCTCGTATGCGATGCTGTTTCTTGTCGGTGCAGGGGCCATAAACCAGATTGTAACTGCAAACAATTTACTTCAACTTACAGTGCCCGATGAATTGAGGGGGAGAGTAATGGGCTTTTTCACAACCATGTTTCTGGGCATGGCGCCCCTTGGAAATTTTACAGTAGGCGCCTTAGCCCATTACATCGGCACACAGAATGCCCTTTTAACAAGCGCAAGCTTTTGTCTTCTCGGGACGTTGCTTATCCTTTGGAGGAAACCGGAGATATTCAGGCTGTAAACCGGGGTATCAGGGCGAGAAGACCTCGCCCCAACATCAGATCGTCTGTATGTATTCATCAATCTCGGAACGCAACTTTGAAATTACATCCTTGATCGCGTCAACCAGGACCTTCATGTC